>NZ_BAAHSC010000163.1:0-134800 GCF_054655095.1 Thermus sp. FJN-A | reverse complement strand
GTGGCCTGGGGGCTTGCGCAGGCCCAGGTGGGGGAGGAGGTGGGGGTGAGCGCGGGCGAAGCGTTCCACGCCGCGCAGGGAGTCCACGCGGCTGAGGAAGGCCACCAGGATGAGGGCCAAGAGGCCCCACAGGGGGTATCGCCGGTTGCGGGCCCTAGGGTCGGGGACTTGGGACAAGGCTTCGCGCAAGGTCATGCCCTTTGTATACCCGGGGGATACATATCGGTCAAGTCTGGGGGCCCCGGCCTCCGGGGCCCTTTCGCCGTATACTGGGCCCATGCTGGTAAGGGACGTGATGAAAAGCCCCGTCCTTACCGTGGGGCCGGAGTGGACCCTCGAGGACGCCTATAAGCTCCTCCTGGAGAAGGGAATCCGCCACCTGCCCGTGGTGGGGGAGGGGAGGCTTCTCGGCATCATCACCGACCGGGACATCCGCCTGGCCACGAGCCACCTAAACCCCAAGGGCCCCTGTCCCGGGTGCGCTTCCGTGGGAGAGGTGATGACCCGGCAGGTGGTCACCGCCCACCCCTTAGACCCCGTGGAGGAGGCGGCCCGGGTCATGCGGGAGCGCAAGATCGGGTGCCTGCCCGTCCTCGAGGACGGGGACCTGGTGGGCATCGTCACCGGGATTGACCTCCTGGACGCCCTCCTCAAGCTCACCGGGGTCACCGAGCCCTCGGGCCGCCTGGAGGTGCGCCTGCCCGACCGCCCTGGGGAGCTCGCCCGCCTCACGGGGTTTCTGGCGGGCCGGGGGGTGAACATCCACTCCCTCCTCTCCTACCCGGAGGACGGGGACTTCGTGCGGGCGGTGGTGCGGGTGAACACCCTGGAGACCCACCTCCTGGCGGAGGGCCTGCGCCGGGAGGGGTTTGACGTGCTCTGGCCGCCCAAGAAACCATGGTGATCTACCGGGAGGAGTACCGCCTCTACAACTTCGGGCCCCACCACCCCTTTAGCCCCGTGCGGCTGGAGATGCTCACCTCTCTCCTCCAGGCCCTCGGGGTGTGGCGGGAGCCCCTTAGCCCTCCCGAGGCCACCCGGGAGGAGGTGCTCTCCGTCCACTCCGAGCGCCTGGTGAAGCGGGTGGAGGCGGCGGGCCGGGGGGAGCTTTTTCCGGACCTGGAGCACTACGGCCTGGGCACGGGGGACACCCCGGTCTTCCCCGGCATGGACCGGGCGGCCCGGGTCCTGGTGGGGGGGACCTTGGAGGGGGCGAGGAGGATCCTCTCGGGGGAAAAGCGCGTCTTGCAGCTCGGCGGGGGGCTTCACCACGCCCAGTACGACCGGGCCTCGGGGTTTTGCGTCTACAACGACCTCTCCGTGGCCATCCGCCACCTCACCCGGGCCGGGCTCCGGGTGGCCTACGTGGACATTGACGTCCACCACGGGGACGGGGTCCAGTGGATCCACTACGAGGAGGAGGGGGTCCTTACCTTAAGCTTTCACGAGTCGGGCCGTTACCTCTTCCCCGGCACCGGGCACGTGCACGAGATCGGGCGGGGAGGGGGCTTGGGGAGGAAGCTCAACCTGCCCCTGGAGCCCTTCACCGAGGACGAGAGCTACCTCGAGGCCTTTGAGGCCCTGGTCCCCTGGGCCCTGAAGGCCTTCCGCCCCGACGTCCTTGTGGTTCAGGCCGGGGCGGACGCCCACTATTTGGACCCCTTGGCGGACCTCCTCCTCACCACCCGGGCCTACGAAAGGCTCTTCCGCCTCCTCCTGGACTACGCCGAGGCCTACGCCGGAGGAAGGGTCCTCCTCACCCTGGGGGGCGGGTACAGCCTGGATGCGGCGGTCAGGGTTTGGGCCCTCCTCTACCACGTCTTCCACGGCCTTCCCCTGCCCGAGCGGCTTCCCGAGGGGTGGCGAAAGGGGTGGGAGGAAAGGCTGGGGAAACCCCTAACCCCCACCCTCCACGACCCCGAGGGGGGGTACCCTGGAATCCCCCGGAGGCCGGAGATCGAGAAGCGCAACCGCCTCACCCGGGAAAGGCTCACGGAGCTCGTGGCCTCCCACCTGCTACACTAGCGGGGTGAAGGTGGTTCTGCGCCTGCCCGAGCGCAAAGAGGTGGAGGTCAAGGGGAATAGGCCCCTGCGGGAGGTCCTGGAGGAGCTGGGGCTGAACCCCGAGGCGGTGGTGGCGGTTAGGGGCGAGGAGCTTCTCACCCTGGACGAGCGGGTGGGGGAGGAGGAGACCCTCGAGGTCCTCTCCGCCATCTCGGGAGGGTAGCGTGGTCTGCAAGGTGTGCGGGGAAAGGGCCCAGGTGGAGGTGCGCTCCCGGGGGCTTGCCTTCTGCCGGGAGCACTACCTGGACTGGTTCGTGAAGGAAACCGAGCGGGCCATCCGCCGCCACCGGATGCTCCTTCCCGGGGAAAGGGTCCTGGTGGCGGTCTCCGGGGGTAAGGACTCCCTGGCCCTTTGGGACGTGCTAAGCCGCCTGGGCTACCAGGCCGTGGGGCTCCACATTGAGCTCGGCATCGGGGAGTACTCCAGGAAAAGCCTCGAGGTCACCCAGGCCTTCGCCCGGGAAAGGGGCCTGGAGCTTTTGGTGGTGGACCTCAAGGAGGCCTACGGCTTCGGTGTCCCCGAGCTCGCCCAGCTTTCCGGGAGGGTGGCCTGCTCCGCCTGTGGGCTTTCCAAGCGGTACATCATTAACCAGGTGGCGGTGGAGGAGGGCTTCCGCGCCGTGGCCACGGGCCACAACCTGGATGACGAGGCCGCGGTGCTCTTCGGGAACCTCCTGAACCCCCAGGAGGACGCCCTCTCCCGCCAGGGGCCCGTCTTGCCGGAGAAGCCCGGCCTCGCCGCCCGGGTCAAGCCCTTCTACCGCTTCAGCGAAAGGGAGGTCCTCTCCTACACCCTCCTCAGGGGCATCCGCTACCTCCACGAGGAGTGCCCCAACGCCAAGGGGGCGAAAAGCCTCCTCTACAAGGAGGCCTTAAACCTGGTGGAGAAGGAGATGCCGGGGGCCAAGCTCCGCTTTTTGGAGGGCTTTCTGGAGAAGGTCCAGCCCCGCCTGCAGGCCGGGGAAGAGGTGGCCCTAAGGGCGTGCGAGCGGTGCGGCTACCCCACCACCGGCGGGGTCTGCTCCTTCTGCCGCATGTGGGAGGCCGTGTACCGGCGGGCCAAGAGGCGGAGGCTCCTCCCCGAGGAGGCCCACTTCTCCCCCAAGGCCCCCGTGGCCCGGGGCTAAGGGCCCTTGGCCTTTTCCTGCCAGCGGGCGTGGATGCGCCGGCGGGCGGGCCGGTCCTCCCGCGTGAGCTGGCGTTCCGCCCAGCGGGCCATGGCCTGGGGCCAGGCCTCCTCCTCGGGGAAGAGCTCGGGGGCGGTGTCCCGGTAGGCGGTGAGGAGGGCGCCCTCCACCAGGAAGTCCGCCACCAGGCCGGGAAGTTCCGGGGCCTCCTCCCCCAGGCCCTCCCAGGCCAGGTGCACCGCCCGCTCCAGGTCGTAGGCCAGGCGGGCGAGGTCCGAGAGGGCGCTTCCCCGCCCCTTGGGGCCCAGGGCCAAGAGGTGGACCTCCCCCTCCAGGGCCAGGAAGGCCCCAAGCCCCCGGTTGAGGAGGGGCAGGCCCCCTTCTTCCCCCTCCACCCCCAAAAGGGCCCGGTGGAGGAGGGCCAGGCGCACGCCCAGGAGCCGGGCCAGGGCCTCCAGCTCCCGAAGGGCCTCGGCCAGGAGCCCGGGCCCCATCCCTTCCACGGGGTGGCCCGCAAGCCGGGAGAGCCCCTCGGCCGCCAGGGCCTGGGCCAGGGCAAAGGCGTCCTGGGGCTCGCCTTGGGGAAGGCGCCCCGTAAGGGCCAGGACCCGCCTTTCCCCACCCCGTTCCCAGACGAGGCGGCCTTCCGGGGGAAGAACCCAGGGAAGGGAGAGCTGGGGGAGGACCGCTAGGGTGCGGTCCAGCCCCCCGTCCTGGACCAGGCCCACCTGGAGCCACACCCCATCCCCCGCGGCAAGGCCGGGGCGCAGGAGGGCCAGGCGCTCGGGTACGGGGCCCGGGTGGTTTCCCCGGTAGTAGGCCTTGAGGCTTCGGGCCTCGAGGCCCTCCTTGAGCCGCCCGAGGAGAAAGGCGTAGAACCCTGGGTCTTGGGACAGCTCGTAAAGGTACCCCTCCCGGGGGCGGGTGCGGGCGAAGAGGCCCGGGGCCTCCTCCCGCTCCGGGCTGAAGCGCACCGGAAGGAGGGCCGTGGCCTTGGCGTGGTCCTCCAGGTGGAGGAGGGTGAGGTAGAGGGGCGGGGCCTTCCGCAGGCGGAGGGCGTCCAGAATCCCCACCCGCTCGGGCCTCAGGGGAAGCCAGCTCCGCTCCCGGAGCACCTGGGCCAAGGCCTTGAGAAAGGCCCTTTGCGCCCTTTCCTCCACCATGGTCTCTATGAAGAGCGCCTCGGGGCCGTCCTCCAGGGGCACGGAGGGCACCGCCTCCGGGGGAGCCTCCTCCGCCCAGTCGGGGGTCTGGACCCGGATGGCCTCCCTGGGGGTGAGGGCGAAGAGGGCGAAGCCGTGGGGGCCCAGGGTGAGGCGGTAGGTCCCCTCCACCGAGGGAAAGGGGCTTTGGGAGAAGAGCTCCACCGGGACGAGCCCCTGGAGGTCCTCGAGGGGCAGGTCCAAGGCCTGGGTGTAGCGGGAGAGGTTGGCGGCCACCAGGATCCTCTCCCCCTCGTGTTCCCTCAGGTAAGCCAAGACCCGGCGGTTTTCCACCGGGAGAACCCTCAGGCTCCCCCGGCCGAAGGTCTTGGCGTGCTTCTGCCTCAGGGCCAGGAGGCGGCGGAGGAAATTCAGGAGGGAGTGGGGGTTTTGCTCCTGGGCCTCCACGTTGACGAAGTGGTAGCTAAAAGGCCCCTCGCTCACCGGGGGGAGGAAAAGGCGGTGGTAGGGGGCGCGGGAGAAGCCAGCGTTGCGGTCTTGGGACCACTGCATGGGGGTCCTGACCCCGTTTCGGTCCCCCAGGAAGGGGTTATCCCCCATGCCGATCTCGTCCCCGTAGTAGACGATGGGGGTGCCCTTGAGGGTGAAGAGGAGGGCGTGGAGGAGCTCGTAACGCCTCCGGTCCCCGCCCAGGAGGGGCATGAGGCGGCGGCGGATCCCAAGGTTGATGCGGAAGCGGGGATCGGGGGCGTAGACCTCCCAGAGGAACTCCCGCTCCTCCTCCGTGACCTTCTCCAGGGTGAGCTCGTCGTGGTTGCGGAGGAAGAGGGCCCACTGGGCGGCTTCGGGGATGCCCTCCGTTTCCCTGAGCATGGCTTCGATGGGCCCCCGGTCCTCCCGTCTCAGGGCCATGAAGATCCGGGGCATGAGGGGAAAGTTGTAGGCCATGTGGACCCCGTCCCCCTCCCCGAAGTAGGGGAGGGTCTCCTCGGGCCACATATTGGCTTCGGCGAGCAGGATCTTCCCGGGGCCGTAGCGCTCCTCCAGGGCCTTCCTCAGGCGCTTCACCGCCTCTATGGTCTCGGGGAGGTTCTCGCAGGAGGTGCCCTCCCGTTCGTAGAGGTAAGGGATGGCGTCCAGGCGGAAGCCGTCCACCCCCAGGTCGGCCCAGAAGAACATGACCTGGTGCATAGCCCTTTCCACCTCGGGGTTGTCCCAGTTGAGGTCGGGCTGGTGATGGTAGAAGCGGTGCCAGTAGTAAGCCCCGGCCACGGGGTCAAAGGTCCAGTTGGAGGCCTCGAAGTCCTGGAAGATGACCCTGACCCCCTGGTACTTTTCCGGGGTGTCGCTCCAGACGTAGAAGTCCCGCATGGGGCTTCCCGGCCTCCTGGCCTCCTGGAACCATGGGTGGTCCATGGAGGTGTGGTTCAGGACGAGCTCCACGATGACCCTTATCCCTCGCTCGTGGGCCTCGTCCAAGAAGCGCTTGAAGTCCTCCAGGGTGCCGTGGACGGGGAGGATCTGGTAGTAGTCGGAGATGTCGTACCCGTCGTCCCTGAGGGGGGATTGGAAGAAGGGCATGAGCCAGAGGGTGTTGACCCCCAGGGCCTCCAGGTAGGGGAGCTTCCGCCTCAGGCCCTCGAAGTCCCCGTAGCCGTCGTCGTTGGCGTCAAAGAAGGAGCGCACGTGGAGCTGGTAGATGACCGCGTCCTTGTACCAGAGGGGGTCCACGGCCTAAAGGCTAGGGGGTGGGAGGTAAGTTTTCAAGTAGTCCAGCACCGCCTCCACGTCCTCAAGCCGGCCTTGAGCCGCCGTGGGGCCTTCCCCCACCTTGAAGGTGAGGCCCCGGTCCCGGAGGACGAGGAAGGCGGCCTCATCGGTGGTGTCGTCCCCGATGTAGACGGGCGTCCGCCCGGGGTGGCGGTCAAGTAACCTCAGAACCGCCTTTCCCTTGTCCACGCCCTTGGGCTTGATCTCCAGGACCTTCTTGCCGGGGAGGGCCTCGAGGCCAAGCCGCTCCAGGAGGGCCTTTTTCCCTTCCAACCAGGCCCTCAGGCAGGCCTCGGCGGCCGCCTCGTCCTCCGCTTCCCGGTAGTGAAGGGCCAAGGCGTAGCCCTTGTCCTCCACCCATGTCCCGGGGCAGGCGGGGAGCGCCTCCCTCAGGGGGGTCAGGTCCACGGGGAAGAGGGGGACGGCCTCCCCGAAAAGCACCCCCTCCTCCAGCCCGTGCCCCCCCACCACGGAAAGGCCCGGGAGGGGGAGGAGGGGCTCGAGGTCCTTCACCCGCCTCCCCGTGATCACGTACACGGGGTAGCGGGCCTGGAGCCTCCCCACCACCTCCGGTGCCTCCGGGTGGGGACGGGCCTCCTCTGGCCTCGGGGCGATAGGGGCCAGGGTGCCGTCGTAGTCCAGGAAGAAGACCGGGTTATTTGCCTTCATCCCTCCTCCAGGGAGGCCAGGAAACGCTCCGCCCAGTCCTGGACGTCCATGGCTGAGATGCGTTTCCGCAGGGCCGCCAGGCGCTCGCGCCGCTCCGGCTCCGGCATGCGCAAGGCGCGGTCCAGGGCCTGGGCCATCCCGTCCAGGTCGTAGGGGTTCACCAAGAGGGCTTCCTTAAGGTACTCCGCCGCCCCCGCCAGGTTGGAGAGGACCAGGACCCCGTCGTCCGTGGTGTAGGCGTACTCCAGGGCCACCAGGTTCATCCCGTCCCTCAATGGGGTGATGAGGGCCACGTCCGCCGCGCGGTAGAAGGCGGCGAGCTCCTCTTGGGGGTAGGTCTGGTAGAAGTAGCGGAGGGGCACCCAGTCTTCCCTGAGAAAGCTCCCCATGATCCGCCCCACCACCTCGTCCACCTGGCGCTTTAGCTCCCGGTAGGCGCCCACGCCGGTGCGGCTTGGGGTGGCGATCTGGAAGAAGGCCACCCGGCCCCGCCACTGGGGGTAGGACTGGAGGAGGCGCTCGTAGGCGAGGAGCCTTTCCAGGATCCCCTTGGTGTAGTCCAGCCGGTCCACCCCGAGGATGAGCCGCTCCGCCCCCGCGAGCCGCTTGAGGGCCCGGGCGTGGAGGCCGATGTGGGGGTCCTGGGAAAGCTCCCCGAAGCGGCCCGTGTCAATCCCCAAGGGGTGGGCCTCCACCCGGACCCACCTTTCGCCCACCCGCACCCGGCCCTCCTCCACGGGGAAGCTGTAGTGGGCGGCGGTCCTGAGGAAGTTCTCCACGTACTCCGGGGTGTGGAAGCCGAGGAGGTCCGCTCCCAAGACCCCCTCTATCAGGGCCCTGCCCCAGGGCAGGATGCGGAAGACCCCGCTGGAGGGCCAGGGGATGTGGAAGAAGAACCCGATTTTTGCCGGGATCCTCTCCCGGAGGAGGCGGGGAAGGAGCATGAGGTGGTAGTCCTGCACGAAGACCGTGTCCCCCTCCCGCCAGACCCCCACCACCTTTTCCGCGAAGCGGCGGTTGGCCCGCAGGTAGTCCTGGTAGAAGTCCCGCCTAAGCTCTACCTGTTCCAGGAAGTAGTGGCAGAGGGGCCAGAGAACCCGGTTGGAAAACCCGCCGTAGTAGCCCTGCCACTCCTTCTCCGGCAGGAAGACCTGTTCCAGGCGGATCTGGCTTTCCCGGGGGGTGGCGCTTTTTCCCTGGTCCTTCCACTCCCCGGCGGCCACCCAGATCCCTTTCCGCGCCTCGAGGACCGGCAGGAGGGCGGTGGCCAGCCCCCCCACGGCGGGGACCAGGCCCTCGGCGGTGAGGCGGAAAGGGGCCCGGTTGGCCACGATGATGAGGCCCATAAGGCTAAGATACGGCCTCTGGGGCCGCTTCTATCCTGGATGAGGGAAGGCTAAGGACCTTAGGCGGGCTCTCATACCCTTTCTCCTGTTACCTTTGTTACCTTCGCCCTGGGGAACCCGGCCCCAAGCCCTTTGACCGGGACCCCCATGCTGGCTTGCGCCAGCATGGGGTGGTATCAGGGGGCGCTTGCCTCGAGAAGGGGTAGACTTCTCCCTGTGAGCTGGTGGAGAGAAGCGGTGGTTTACCAGATCTACCCCCGGAGCTTCCAGGATGCGAACGGGGACGGCATCGGGGACCTCGAGGGCATCCGCAGGCGGCTTGGCTACCTGAAGTCCCTCGGGGTGGACGCGGTGTGGCTTTCCCCCTTCTACAAAAGCCCCATGAAGGACTTCGGCTACGACGTGGCCGACTACTGCGACGTGGACCCCGTCTTCGGGACCCTTCAGGACTTCGACCGCCTCCTAGGGGAGGCCCACGCCCTGGGGCTTAGGGTCCTCATAGATCTCGTGCCCAACCACACCTCTAGCGAGCACCCCTGGTTTCTAGAGTCCCGCGCCTCCCGGCATAGCCCCAAGCGGGACTGGTACATCTGGAAAGACCCCGCTCCCGATGGTGGTCCCCCCAACAACTGGCAGAGCTTCTTCGGCGGCCCCGCCTGGACCCTGGACGAGGCCACCGGCCAGTACTACCTCCACCTCTTCCTCCCCGAGCAGCCCGACCTCAACTGGCGCAACCCCGAGGTGCGGGAGGCCATCAAGGAGGCCATGCGCTTCTGGCTCAGGAGGGGGGTGGACGGCTTCCGGGTGGACGTCCTCTGGCTTCTGGCCAAGGACCCCCTCTTCCGGGACGAGCCGGGAAGCCCCCTTTGGCGGCCTGGCCTTCCCGACCGGGCCCGGCACGAGCACCTCTACACCGAGGACCAGCCGGAGACCTACGCCTACGTGCGGGAGATGCGCCAGGTCCTGGACGAGTTCTCCGAGCCCGGGCGGGAGCGGGTGATGGTGGGGGAGATCTACCTCCCCCTCCACCGCCTGGTGCGCTACTACGCTGCCGGGTGCCACCTGCCCTTCAACTTCAGCCTCATCACCGAGGGGCTTCCCGACTGGCGGCCCGAGAACCTGGCCCGGATCGTGGAGACCTACGAGGGCCTCCTCACCCCCTGGGACTGGCCCAACTGGGTCCTGGGCAACCACGACCAGCCCCGCCTGGCCTCCCGCCTGGGGGAGGCCCAGGCCCGGGTGGCGGCCATGCTCCTCTTCACCTTAAGGGGCACCCCCACCTGGTACTACGGGGACGAGCTCGCCCTGCCCAACGGCCTCATCCCCCCGGAGAAGGTGCAAGACCCCGCCGCCCTGAGGCAGAAGGACCGGGAGCCCACCCAGTACCACACCCTGGGCCGGGACCCCGAGCGGACCCCCATGCCCTGGGACGCCTCCCCCTACGGGGGGTTTTCCACGGTGGAGCCCTGGCTTCCCCTGAACCCCGACTACCGGACGCGGAACGTGGCCGCCCAGGAGGAAGACCCCCGCTCCATGCTATGGCTCGTGCGGCGCCTCATCGCCCTAAGAAAGGACCCCGGGCTCCTCTACGGGGCCTACCGCACCTACCGCGCCCGGGAAGGGGTCTACGCCTACCTGCGGGGGGAGGGGTGGCTTGTGGCCCTGAACCTTACGGACAGGGAACGGGCCTTGGACCTCCCCAAAAAGGGCAGGGTCGTCCTTTCTACCCACCTGGACCGGGAGGAGGGGGTAGGGGAGAGGCTCTTCCTGCGGCCCCACGAGGGCGTGGCGGTGCGGCTAGACTAGGGGCGTGGACCCCTTCGCTTCCCTAGCCGAAGCCTACGAAGCCTGGTACGAGACCCCCTTGGGGGCCCACGTCATCGCCGAGGAGGAGAGGGCCCTAAAGGGGCTTCTTCCTCCGGGGGAGCGCCTCCTCGAGGTGGGCGCGGGAACCGGGTACTGGCTTAGGCGCCTCCCCTACCGGGAGAAGGTGGGGGTGGAGCCCTCGGAGGCCATGCTGGCCGTGGGCAGGCGGAAGGTCCCCGAGGCCACCTGGGTGCGGGCCCGGGGCGAGGCCCTTCCCTTCCCCGAGGGAAGTTTTGACGCGGTCCTCCTCTTCACCACCCTGGAGTTCGTGGAGGACGTGGGGCGGGTTCTCGCCGAAGCCAGGCGGGTCCTCCGTCCGGGCGGAGCCCTTGTGGTGGGGGTTCTGGAGGCCCTCTCCCCTTGGGCGGCCCTCTACCGGAGGCTCGGGGAAAAGGGGGTGCGCCCCTGGAACCACGCCCGCTTCCTGGCCCGGGAGGACCTCCATGGGCTTCTGGGGCTGCCCGAGGCCGAGGGGCAGGCGGTCTTCCTCGCCCCGGAGGCGGAACCGCCCTTCCCGGAGGCGGAGGCCGCGGGGAGGCGCGCGGGCAACCGCCCCGCCCTATACTTGGGGCGATGGCGGTAAAGGTCCTCTTCGCCCTCTACCCCCTCCTCCAGGGGGACTATAAGGCGGTGGAGAAGGCCCTCCTGGCCCTGGAGGAAAGCGGGGTGGACCACCGCGTCTTCCCCACCCACTCGGAGGTTTCCGGGGAGGAGGAGGAGGTCTTTCTCACTCTGCAAAGGGCCTTCCAGAAGGCGGCGGAGGAGGGGGCCTTGGTGATGTGGGCCCTCCTCACCAACGCCTGCGAGGCGGGGGATCCCTTCCGCAAGGAGGAAAGGCTTAGGCGCTTTCCTCCGGGGGAGATCGCCAGGAAGGCCCTGGAGGGCCTGGAGGCGAAAAGCGTCTTGGACATCGGCACGGGCACCGGGGTCTTCGCCGAGGCCTTCGCCGCCCTGGGCCTCTTCACCGTGGGCCTGGACCCCAGGGCGGACCGCCTGGAGGTGGCCCGGGCCAAGGTGAAGGGGGCCCGGTTCGTGGAGGGGCGGGCCGAGGCCCTGCCCTTTCCCGAGGGGAGCTTTGACCTGGCCTTCTTCGGCCTTTCCCTCCACCACCTGGACCCCATCCCCGCCTTGCGGGAGGCCTCCCGGGTGGCCAGGCGCCTTGCGGTGTTGGAGTGGCCCTACCGGGAGGAGGAGGTGGGCCCCCCGCTTTCCCGGAGGCTTTCCCTCGAGGCCCTAGAGGCCCTCTTCCGGGAGGCCCTGGGAAGCCCGCCCCGCTTCCTTGTGGAAGAGGGCTACGTCCTGGCCCTGTGGGATAAAGCGTAAAGGCCCCCTAAGGAGCCTTCTTGGTGCCGGGGGCGGGACTCGAACCCGCACGTCCTTGCGGACAGCAGATTTTGAGTCTGCCGCGTCTACCGGTTCCGCCACCCCGGCGCGCGCACCCTAAGGATAAGGCCAAGGAGAGAGATGGTCAACGCCAGGCCCACCGCCCAGTCCCCGAAGCGGGCGTAGGGGGTAAGCCCGCCTCCAAAGGCGAAGGGGGCGAGGAGGAAGCCCTCCCGGTGCGGGGGGATTTCCGCCACCACCCGGCCGAAGGGGTCAATGCTTGCGGTGATGCCGTCGTTTCCCGCCCGGAGGAGCCACCTTCCCGTCTCCACCGCCCTTAGGCGCCCTAGGGCGAAGTGCTGCCTGCCCCCGAAGGAGGGGCCGAACCAGGCGTCGTTGGTGAGGAGAACGAGGGCCCTGGCCCCCTCCCGCGCCAGGCTTCGGGCCACCGAGGGGAAGACGGACTCGTAACAGATCATGACCCCGTAGGGGCCCAGGGGCGCCACCTTTTCCCCGGGGGTGCGGTCGGCGAGGTTTCCGAGCCCCATGGCCCGGAAGAAGAAGGCGTAGACCCCGCCCAAAACCTCCCGGAAGGGGAAGCGCTCCCCGAAGGGAACGAGCCGGGTCTTGTCGTAGTGCCCGAGGATTTCCCCTTCCCGGTACAGCACCGCCCGGTTGGGGCCGAAGAGGTTGAGGCCGGTGAGGAGGGGGCGGTTCTGGAGGAGGGCGTCCACCTCCCGGGGGATCTGCCACACCGCCGTCTCCGGCCAGACCACGGCCCTGGCCTCGGGGTAGGCCCTGAGCCCTGCCTCCGTGAGGCGCAGGTAAACCTCCTGGTCCAGCTCCCCCTGGACCTTGGCCAAAGGGTTCACGTTCCCCTGGACCAGGAGGGCCCCTTCCTCGGGCTTGGCGGACGGGAGGGGGAGGAGCCAGAGGAGGGCCCAGGGGAGGAGGACCCAAGGCCGCCCTGCCCTGAGGCCCAAGGCCACGAGGAGGACGAGGAGGGAGAGGAGGTAGACCCCTCCCCAGGCGGCGAGGACCCGCCCCGGGGCCTCCACCAGGGCGTAGCCCAGAAAGCCCCAGGGGAAGGCGAGCTCCCCCTGCTCCGTGAGCCACTCCAGGACCACCCAGCCCCCCACCCGCATGAGGGGCGTGGGGGTGAGGGCGAAGAGGAGACCGAAGGAGAGGGCCTTGAGGAGGACCAGGGGGAAGAAGGGGACGGCCCCCATGGGGCCGAAGAGGGTGGCGAAGCTTTGGGGAAGCCAGACGAGGTGCAGGCTCCAGAAGCCCAGGCCCGCCAAAAACCCCTCCCGGAAGCCCCCTCTCAGGAGAAAAGCCAGGGCCAGGGGAGCGAGAAAGCCTAAGGGAAAGGGGGGAAGGGTGAGGGCGAGGAGGAGGCCAAGGGCCAAGGCCTGCACCCCTTTACCATAAGGGCTTCCCGGTCCTTTTTTCGCGGGGTCTTGGCGGGAAGGGTGGCAGAATGGACCCATGCGCCTCGGGGTCCTCTCCGATATCCACGCCAACCTCCCTGCCTTGGAGGCGGCCCTCGAGGCCCTTCGGGGGGAGGGGGTGGACGAGGTCCTGGTCCTGGGGGACCTGGTGGGCTACGGGCCTCACCCCCGGCAGGTGATCCATAAGCTCTGGGCCGAGGGGCTTTCCGCCATCGCCGGGGCCTGGGACCTGCGGGTGGCCTACCCATTGCCCGGGTCCCTCCCCGAGGGGGTGGGGAAGGCCACCCTGGCCTGGACGCGGGAGCAGCTTTCCGAGAAGGAGTTGGCCTACCTGCGCGCCCTGCGCCTTTCCCACCGCCTTCGCCTTGGGGGAAAGCGGCTTGTGGCCTTCCACGGCACCCCGGGAAAGCCGGAGGAGCACCTGGACCTCCTGGGCCCCGCCAACCTCCTCCTCCCTCTCCTGGAGCGCTACGGGGCCCAGGTGGCCCTTCTGGGGGGGCGGCACCTGCCCCTGGCCAGGCGGGTGGGGGCGGGCCTTGTGGCCGACCCCGGGAGCGTGGGCCTGAGCCTCTCCGGGGAGCCGGGCGCGGACGTTATGGTCCTGGATACGGACACCCTCGAGGCCCGCTTCCTGAAGGTGCCCTACGACCTAGGCCCCCTCATCTTTGACCTCAGGGCCTGGGGGCTTCCCCCCATCTTGGAGAAGGTCTACCGCACCGGGCGCTTCCCCCAGCAGGGCTAAGGCTTCGGCCCGCACCGTGGGCTCGGGGTCCTGCAAGAACCCCTCCACCCCCCTCCCGGCGCGGAAAAGGGCGTGGAGCGCGGTGCGCCGCACCAGGGGACTCGGGTCCTGGGACGCCTCCAGGAAGAGCCCTTCCCCAAGGCCCAGGTTGAAGAGGGCGATGAGGGCGTTGCGGGCCATGCGGGCCCTTCCCGCCCGCAGGAAGGCGGTGCCCGCATACTTCCTCCCGAAGGCCCGCCCCGAGAGGCGAAAAAAGTCCAAAAGATCCGGATGGGCCAGCTCGGGCTCGGGCTTTAGGGCCTTCCAGACCTTCCCGAACCTTTCCCAGGGGCAGGTCTCCTGGCAGAGGTCGCACCCAAAGAGCCAGTCCCCCACGCCCGGCCAAAGCTCCGGGGGGATGAAGCCCTTGTGCTCAATGGTGAGGTAGCTCACGCACCGCCTGGCGTCCAGGGTGCCATCCCCGAGGAGGGCTCCCGTGGGGCAGGCGGGAAGGCAGCGGGCGCAGCGGCCGCAGCGGTTCGGGTGGGGTGGAGGGGTTTCCACCTCTAAGGGGGTAAGGAGGACGCCTATAAGGCCGTGGACCCCGAAGGCCTGGGAGAGGAACATGCCGCTTCTCCCGATCCAGCC
This sequence comes from Thermus sp. FJN-A, assembly GCF_054655095.1. Lineage (NCBI taxonomy): Bacteria > Thermotogati > Deinococcota > Deinococci > Thermales > Thermaceae > Thermus > Thermus sp. FJN-A. The sequence goes on along the minus strand of NZ_BAAHSC010000163.1, from coordinate 120,652 downwards.
TGCCCCGGAGAGGGCGGCCAAGGTGCGCTCGGGTAGGGGCCCGTGGTCCACGTAGCCCTTGGCCGGGAGGCCGAGGCTTCCCGCCAGGCCCTCCAGGGCCTTCAGGACCTCCCCCAGGAGGAGGTGGTAGTCCCGCGTCCAGGCGTAGCGGGCGACCCGGCCCACCCTGAGGCCCCCTGGGGGAGGGCCTGGGTCGGGGTAGGCGTAGGGGGCAAAGAGGAGGAGGGCGCTTTTTGCCCAGGGGAAGCGCTTTCTCGGGTGGAAGCGCTCCGGGGACTCCAGGTAGGCCATTCCCCCGTGACGGCCCGCTTCCAGCCACGCCCGGTGGCGGGCCTCGGCCTTTGGGGGCAGGTCCAGGGGGGCCCAGGCGAAGAGGAGGCCGAGCTCCCGCGCCCGCTCCTCCAGGAGGTCCTTCACCATAGGGTCTCCACGCCGAAACTGGGGAAGGCGCGGTCGGTGGTGAGGAGGACGAGGCCTTCCACCAGGCTCTGGGCGGCCAGGATGCGGTCAAAGGGGTCCCGGTGGTCCCCGGGAAGCCTTCCCGCCAGGAGGGCGTGGGCAAGCCTTATGGGAAGCTCCTCGGCCCCCAGGCGGGAGAGGTGCGCTTCCAGGCCCTCCAAGACCGCCTCGGCGCCGGAAAGCTTCCCTAGGCGGTGCTTGGTGGCCATCTCCCAGGCGCTGGCCGAGGAGACGAAAAGGGGGGTGTCGGGGTCCTCCAAAAGCGCCCGGACCCTAGGGCTCAGCCGCTCGGGTTCCGTGAGGGCCCAGATGAGGACGTGGGTGTCTAGGAGGTAGCGCCTTCCCACAGGGCGAGCTCCTCCTCGGGAAGGGGTTCAAAGAAGCTCTCGGGTAGCCTCCCCGGGACAAACCCCAGGGGGCGCTTCCCCTTGCGGTAGGGGACGAGCCTGGCCACGGGGGTTTTGCCCCTCAGGATTACCACCTCTTCCCCCTCCTCCACGGCCTTGAGGAGGCGGGAGAGGTGGGTCTTGGCCTGGTGCACGGTGAAGGCCTTCACGGACTTAGCTTAGCGAGCTTAGCTAACAAAGCGCAAGGGGTATAATCCCCCCCATGGAGGCCTTAAAGATCGCCCTCTTGGGGGGCGGCACCGTGGGGAGCGCCTTCTACAACCTCGTGTTGGAGCGGGCAGAGGAGCTTTCCGCTTTCGGGGTCGTTCCCCGCTTCCTGGGCGTCTTGGTGCGGGACCCGAAGAAGCCCAGGGGCATCCCGGAGGAACTCCTTCGCGCCGAGCCCTTTGACCTCCTTGAGGCCGACCTGGTGGTGGAGGCCATGGGCGGGGTGGAAGCCCCCCTTAGGCTCGTCCTCCCCGCCCTCGAGGCGGGCATCCCCCTCATCACCGCCAACAAAGCCCTCCTGGCCGAGGCCTGGGACCGCCTGAGGTCCTTCGCCGAGGAGGGGCTCATCTACTGCGAGGCCAGCGTCATGGCGGGCACCCCCGCCCTCTCCTTCCTGGAGACCCTGAGAGGAAGCGAGCTTCTTGAGCTCCACGGCATCCTGAACGGCACCACCCTCTACATCCTCCAGGAGATGGAGAAAGGCAGGACCTACGCCGAGGCCCTGGCTGAGGCCCAGCGCCTGGGCTACGCCGAGGCCGACCCCACCTTGGACGTGGAGGGGATAGACGCCGCCCACAAGCTCACCCTCCTCGCCCGGCTCCTGGTGGACCCCGGTTTCCCCTTCGCCGGGGTGGAGGCCCAGGGGATCACCCGCCTCACCCCAAAGGCCCTGAAGGAGGCGGAGGCCCAGGGGGAGAGGGTGCGCCTCGTGGCGAGCCTCTACGGGGAGGGGGGGAGGTGGCGGGCCGTGGTGGCCCCGAGGCGCCTGCCCCAGGACCACCCCCTGGCGAGGGCCCGGGGAAACGCCCTTTGGGTGAAGACGAGGCCCCTGGGGGAGGCCTTCGTCACGGGGCCGGGGGCGGGGGGCGGGGCCACGGCGAGCGGGCTCTTCGCCGACCTCCTCCGCTTCCTCTCCGGGGCCCCGGGGCACCTGCCTGCCTTCCGGGCGCGGCCCCCCTTGGCGGAGGGAAGCCCTTGGCCCGGGGTGGAATGAGGCCGTGCCCCTTTGGGACCGCCTTCCCCCCGGAGCGGGTGCCCCTGGACCCCGGGCTTCCCGGCTTCGCCCTGGAGACCCGGGGCCTTTTCCGCTAGCCCTTGACGCCAGGGCCCCGGGGGCGGAAGCATAGGGCCATGCGGCTTCCCCTCATGGAGCGCTACCGCGCCCACCTGCCGGTTTCCCTGAACACCCCCGTGGTTACCCTCCTGGAGGGCTCCACCCCCCTCATCCCCCTGAAGGGCCCCGAGGAGGCGCGGAGGAAGGGCATCCAGCTTTTCGCCAAGTACGAGGGGCTGAACCCCACGGGAAGCTTCAAGGACCGGGGCATGACCCTGGCGGTGTCCAAGGCGGTGGAGGAAGGGGCGAAGGCGGTGGCCGCCGCCAGCACGGGCAACACCGCCGCTTCCGCTGCCGCCTACGCCGCAAGGGCCGGGATCAAGGCCATCGTGGTCCTGCCCGCGGGCTACGTGGCCCTGGGCAAGGTGGCCCAGAGCCTGGTGCACGGGGCCAGGATCGTGCAGGTGGAGGGGAACTTTGACGACGCCCTCCGCCTCACCCGGGACCTTACCGAGGCCTACCCCGTGGCCCTGGTGAACTCCGTGAACCCCTACCGTCTGGAGGGCCAGAAGACCCTGGCCTTTGAGGTGGTGGACGAGCTCGGGGACGCCCCCCACTACCACGCCCTTCCCGTGGGAAACGCGGGCAACATCACCGCCCACTGGATGGGCTACAAGGAGTATTACGCCGTGGGGAAGGCCAAAAGGCTTCCCAAGATGCTCGGCTTCCAGGCGGCGGGGGCGGCCCCCTTGGTCCTGGGCCGCCCGGTGGAGCGCCCCGAGACCCTGGCCACCGCCATCCGCATCGGCAACCCGGCGAGCTGGCAAGGGGCCATCCGGGCCAAGGAGGAGTCGGGGGGGCTTATAGAGGCGGTGACCGACGAGGAGATCCTTTGGGCCTACCGCTACCTCGCCCGGGAGGAGGGCATCTTCTGCGAACCCGCCAGCGCCGCCGCCATGGCGGGGGTCTTCAAGCTCCTAAAGGAGGGGCGGCTTGAGCCGGAGAGCACCGTGGTCCTCACCCTCACCGGCCACGGTCTCAAGGACCCGGCCACCGCCGAGAGGGTGGCCGAGCTTCCCCCGCCCGTGCCCGCTACCCTCGAGGCCGTGGCGGAGGCCGCCGGGCTCTGATGCCACCCCGGCAGGAGGGCCGGTGGGGACTTCCGGAGCCCATGGGACGGGCAGGAAAAAGGGTGTGGTAAGCTTGGGCCATGTCGGAGGCCAAGGACGCCCGCAAGAAGCGCAAGGAGCCCTTTCCCGGGGCCTACTACCTGGCGGGGGCCATCACCATCGCCCTTATGCTCCTCTTCATGGTCCTGGGGGCGGGCCTTCCCCCGGGGGTCGCCGGGTTCTTGGTGGCCTTCGTCCTGGGGCTCACGGTGAACCCTAAATACGTGCCCTTCTTCCTGGTGGCAGGGGTCTTCTCGGCGGCCATGGGCTTTCTGGGGCGGGAGCCCCAGGTGGCCTGGGGCGGGGTGGCCCTCACCCTCTCCCAGGTCCTGGTGCGGCGCTTCGTGAAGGACTGATGGATCCTAACCGCTTGGCCCGGGCCCTCACCTTCTTGGGGGCGGCGGTTTACGTTTACTTCCTCTTCCTCAGGCCCAACCAGGAGGGCATGGCCTTGGCCGTGGGGCTCCTCCTGGGGGCTTCCGCCTTGGCCTATGGGGAGAAGCCCTTCGTGGTGCCCCTTTTCGCCGGGCTTTGGGGGGTGCTTTTTCTCCTCCAGCTCCTCTTCGGCCACCCCCTGCCCTTCCTCCTGGGCGGCCTTCTGGGGGCGGGGCTCCCCTACCTCCGCTACCGCTTGCGGAAGCCCGCCAGGTAGAGGAGGGCCCCGAGGAGCATCCCCTCCCCCAGGGTGGGGAGGTAGAAGAGGAGTTCCCGCGCGTCCCGGCCCAGGTAGAGGAGGAGGGGCCAGGGGGTGAGGGCCCAGGCCAGGCCCGGCTTCCCGTAACCTGCCGCCAGGAAGAGGCCCGCCCCCAGGCCCCGCAGGTACGTGAGCCACCCCGAGCCCAGCTCGTTTTGGTAGACGAACCAGAGGAGGTTGAGCCAAACCCCCAGGGCGGGAAGGGGGAGGCGGCCTTCCAGGCGGAAGGCCAGGGCCAGGAGCAGGAGGAACCCGGCGGCCTCAAGCACGGGCGGCCTCCTGGCCCTGGGCCTCCAAGTAGGCCACCAGCACCTCCAGGGCCTTTTCCACCGCCTCGTCCAGATCCTCCCCCGGGATCACGGGGATGCCCTCCTCCTGGGCCCAAAGGACCAGGTGCTCCTGGATGAGGCGGATTTCGGCGAAGTGGGCCAGGTACTTCTCCCGGGGCCTGGCGTGTCCCGTCTCCCGGTCGCGCAGGAGGAAGCGGTCCCGGTGGAGCCCTTCGTCCTGAAGGACCACCAGCATGGGCACGGTGAGCACCCGGTCCCGGTAAGGGTGGTCCAGGTAGCGGGGCACCACGTGCACCCCTTCCAAGACGATGGAGGTGCCCTCGAGGGCGCTCCTTTCCTGGATGGCCCGGAGGCCCACCGCCACCCGGGCCACCTGGTCCAAGAACCCCTGCATGACCCGGGCCTCGTGGCTTTCCTCGGCGGAGAGGCCGGGCATCAGGGCCCTCCAGGCTTCAAAGGTGGAGAGATGGAGGGTGGGGAGGAGGTCCTTGGAGAGGGAGGCGCGGAAGACCTCCCTGACGGCGTCCGAGGGGACGATGTGGGTGATGCCCAGGCGGTAGGCCAAGGCCGAGGCCAGGACGCTCTTGCCCACCCCCGTGACCCCGCCGATGAGGATGTGGACCGGCCGCGCGCTCCGCCGCAGGCGGCGGAGGAGGAGGTAGCGCCGGGCCACCTCCTCGCCCACCTCCCTCAGCAGGGCCTGGTAGACGCGCTCGCGGAGCTCCGGCCGGCGCACCACCCTTATACCCTCCCGCCTTAGCCCGGTCTCCATCTCCCGGGCCAGGCGGTAGGCTTGCTCCGGGGAGAGGCCGATGCCCATGAGGGACTGGGCCAGGATGCCCTTGGAAAAGGGCATCTTGGGCTCCCCGCCTTCTTCCTCCACGAAAAGCTCCCCGGCGAAGGCCTGGCGCTCCAGGTAACGCCGGCCCGCGGCCTTGCCCTTGGCCCGCTCCACCTCCTGAGCCACCACCGCCTCCAGGCGGCGGGCGGAGATCTGCCGCACCCCCTTTTCCCGCAGGTGCCTTTCCACCTCCTTGGCCAGGGCGTGGGCCTCCTTGAGGGAGAGGCCAGCCTCCTCCAGGCTGCGGGCCAGGAGGCCCTTGGAAAAGGGGCGGCGCTTTTTCCCCGCCAGCACCAGGATTTCCTCAAAGGGCAGGGTCTCTTGGGCGAGGCGCTCCGCCACCCCAGGCCCCAGGGACTTGGCCACCTCCTCCAGGAAGACCTGCCTTAGGGCCTTGGGGGTCACCTCCTTCTTTCCCGCCTCCTTGAGCCTTTCCTCCACGGTGTGGGCCAGGGCTTGGGCGGCCTCGAGGGGCACCCCCAGGGGCAGGAGGGCCTCCACCAGGAGCCCCTTGGAGAGGGGCCACCGCCCCCGCCTGAGGCGCACGAAGACCTCGCTCATTGCCTGGCATCATAGCACCTTTGCCTTGAGCACGGGCTTTCTTGACAGCCATTTTCCCCGCGTGTTACCATACCTTACGGCTTGGCGCCGTAGCCAAGTGGTAAGGCAGAGGTCTGCAAAACCTCCATTCGCCGGTTCGAATCCGGCCGGCGCCTCCAAAAGCGCGGGCGCGTAGCTCAGGTGGCCAGAGCACTACCTTGACACGGTAGGGGTCGGTGGTTCAAGTCCACTCGCGCCCACCAAACCTCCCCGGGGTCCTCCCCGGGGCTTTATACTTGAGCCATGAGCGCGTCTTCCGAGCGCGAACTCTACGAGGCCTGGGTGGAACTCCTCTCCTGGATGCGGGCGTACGCCAGGGAGAAGGGCGTGCGCTTTGAGAAGGAGGCGGACTTCCCCGACTTCATCTACCGCATGGAGCGCCCCTACGACCTCCCCACCACCATCATGACCGCCTCCCTCTCGGATGCCCTAGGGGAGCCCTTTTTGCTCGCCGACGTCTCCCCGAGGCACGCCAAGCTCAAGCGCATCGGCCTACGCCTCCCCCGGGCCCACATCCACCTCCACGCCCACTACGAGCCGGGCAAGGGCCTGGTGACGGGGAAGATCCCCCTCACCAGGGAGCGCTTCTTCGCCCTGGCCGACCGGGCCCGGGAGGCCCTGGCCTTCGCCTAGACCTGGCGGATGGTTCCCTGGCCCAGGGCCAGGGGGTCAAGGGCCTCCCAGAGGGCCAGGACCACCCGGTGGAGGAGGGAAAAGGCCCTGGGGGTGGGGAGGAGCCTTTTCCCCTGGACGCGGAGGAGGCCTTCTTGGACCAGCTCCTCGGCCGCCCCATGGAGAAGGGGGAAGAGGGCGAGCCCCGTCCTTGCCTCCAAGGCCCCCACGTCCACCCCTTCCCGTAGCCTTAGCCCCAGCATGAGGGCTTCCTTGACGTGCTCCAAGGGGGGGATGGCTTCTTCCCTCGGGGCTTCCCCAACAAGCCAGCGGGGGAGGGGCGGGTTCGTGCGCCTTAGGGCGTAGGCCTCGCCTTCCCCCGGGTACTGCCCCGTGGCCGCGGGGCCCAGGGCGAGCCAGAAGCCCGCCCGCCAGTAAACCAGGTTGTGGCGGGCCTCTTCCCCTTCCCGGGCGAAGTTGGAGACCTCGTAGCGGAAAAGCCCTGCCTCCCCCAGGATAGCCTCCGCCAGCTCCATGGCCCAGGCTTCCCGCTCGGGGTCTTCCCTTAAGCCTAGAAGGACGAAAGGGGTGCCCTTCTCCACCTGGAGGGTGTAGGCGGAGACGTGGCCTACCCCGAGGCGGGCCGCCTCCTTCAGGTCCTTTTCCACCTCCTGCATGGGGAGGCCCAGGATGAGGTCCAGGGAGACGCGAAAGCCCGCCTCCAAGGCCATGTCCACCGCCCTTAGGGCCCCCTTCCTCCCGTGGGCCCGGCCCAGGAACTTGAGCACCACGTCCTGGAAGCTTTGCACCCCTAGGGAGAGGCGGTTCACCCCGAGGTCCTTGAGGAGCCGGAGGCGGCTTGGGCTTAGGGTTCCGGGGTTGGCCTCGAGGGTCACCTCGGCGCCTTCGGCGAGCGCCCAGGGGAGGCTTTGGAAGAGGGCCACAAGCTCCCGGTCCCTTAGGAAGCTCGGGGTGCCCCCGCCCAGGTAGAGGGTGCGTAGGGGCTCGGGGAAGCGCTCGTAAAGCGCCTTGGCCTCTTCCTTAAGGCGCCCGAGGTAGGCCTCCACCCACCCCGGCCCCCGCCGGACCACGTGGAAGTCGCAGTAGGGGCATAAGGTGGGGCAGAAGGGGACGTGGACGTAGAGGCTAGCCAACCCCTTCAGTCTACAAAAAGGAGCCGGAAGTCGTTGAGGTTGGTCCCGGTGGGTCCTGTGATGAGGAGGGTCCCCGCCTCCTGGAAGAAGCCAAGGCTATCGTTTTCCTCCAGGAAGGGCCTGGGGTCTAGGCCCTTTTCCCACACCGCCGGGGTGAGGAAGGCTCCGGCGGCGCCGCTATTTCCGTCCAGGCCGTCGGAGTCTGCGGCGAGGGCGTAGAGGGGGGTTTTGAGGTGGGCGTAGAGGGCGAGGAGGAACTCCAGGTTCCGCCCGCCCCTTCCCCTCCCCACCACCCGCACCTGGGCCTCCCCCCCGGAAAGGAGGAAGAGGGGCTTCCTGAAGGGCACCCCGTGGGCGCGGATGGCCTCTATGAGCTCGGCGTGGAAGCGGGCGAGGGCCCTGGCCTCCCCCCCGAAGCGGTCGGAGAGGACCGCCGCCCGGAAGCCCCGGGCCCGCAAGAACCTTTGCGCCGCCCGGAGGAGGTGGAGGTTCGTCCCCACGAGGCGCCAGGCGAGGCGCCTTAGGGCGGGGTCTTGGGGCTTTAGGGTTTCGGGGAGGCGCCCTTCCACCCCCTGCCGGAGGACGGCCCGGGCCCCGGGGAAGGCGAGGCCGTAGCGGTCCAACAGGGCGAGGGCCTCGGCGTAGGTGGTGGGGTCCGGGTGGAAGGGGCCCGAGGCGATGACCGAGGGGTCGTCTCCCGGCACGTCGGAGAGGAGGAGGACGTGGACCTTCGCCCTGGTGGCGAGGAGGGCCCTTCCCCCTTTGATCTGGGAGAGGTGCTTGCGCACGGCGTTCATCTCGTGGATGCTCGCCCCGCTCCTCAGGAGGGCCTCGGTGAGGGCCCGCTTCTCCTCCAGGGAGATCCCCAAAGGGGCGCACCACAGGGCGCTTCCCCCGCCCGAGACCAGGGCCAAGACCCGCGCCCTCGGGGAAAGGCCCTGGAGGAGGCCAAGGACCTCCTCGGCCGCCCGAACGCTCTCCTCGTCGGGGACGGGGTGGCGGGCGAAGACCGCCTTGAGCCCATGGGCCTTTTGCCCCTTGGGCAGGGTGAGGTGGTAGGGGACCTCTCCGTAGCGGTCCAGGGCGGCCTGGAGCATGGGGGCGGCCGCCTTCCCCACCGCCAGGAGGAGGTCCGGCCGCCAAGGGGGGAGGTGCCTTGCCGTGAGGCGGTAGGGGTCCGTGGCCTTCAGGGCCTCGAGGAAGGCTTCCTTCAGGAGGGCTTCCACGCCAGGTCCGTCCGGTCAAAGTCCTGGCCCTTGTAGAGGAGGGGTTCCCCCTCCACCCGGGCCAGGGCGTAGCTCAGGCAGTCCCCGAAGTTGAGCCCGGCGGGGTGCCTGCCCCGCCCGTAGCGCCGGTAAGCGGAGATGGCCTCCCGGGCGTGCCTTTCGGTGAAGGGCACGATCTCGGCCTGGAGCTCGGTTAGGAGTACAAAGAGAAGATGCACCCGCTCAAAGCCCAGCCGGGCGCCCAGGACGATCCCCGCTTCGGCCAGGGTGGGCGCGGCCACCTTGTGGGGGCGGGTGCGCCGGAGTTGCTCCAAAAGCTCCTCGTACCCCTCTTCCCGAAAGAGCATGGCCAGGAGGGCGGAGGTGTCCAGCACCATCAGTACCCCTCCTTGCCGTACCCCAGGGTCTCTTCCTCCTCTTCCTTGGAGATCCCCTTCCCCAAAAGCTCCGGCGGGATCTGGGGCCAGACTTCCTCTTCCAGGAAGCGGATCACCCGGTCAAAGCTCTGCTTCCTCTGGAGTTCCCTAAGACGCATCTCCAGGGCCTTCCTCACCGCCTCCGTCTTGGTCTCCCCGGCGAGGCGGGCCACCTCCTCGGCCAGGCGCTCCACCTCCTTGTTGCGGATGGTGAGGGCCATGCTTTAAGCATGGCTGCAGGAAGATATGCACGTCAAGCCAGAGGGTCCTTTCCCTCGTAGAGGAGGGCCAAAAGCTCAGCGGTGTGGAGCACGGGGAGGTCCAGGTAGGCCTGGATCTGGGTGAGGCAGCCGATGTTCCCCGTGACCACCAGGTCGGCCCCCGTGGCCTTCAGGTTCTCCGCCTTGCGCCTGCCCAAGGCCTCGGCGATCTCCGGCTGGAAGAGGTTATAGGTTCCCGCGCTCCCGCAGCAGAGCTCCCACTCCTTTGGCTCCAGCACCTCCACCCCGGCGGCCCGCAAAAGCCGCCTCGGGGCCTCCCTTACCCCTTGGGCGTGGGCCAGGTGGCAGGCGTCGTGGTAGGCCACCCGCAAGGGGCCTTTAGGGGGTGGGGGCGGGGTGAAGCCGAGCTCGTCCAGGAGGACGGTCACGTCCTTCACCTTGGCGGCGAGGGCCCGGGCCTCCTCTTCCTCCTTCTCCCCCAGGAAGAGGAGGGGGTACTCCTTCATCCCCGAGCCGCACCCGGCGGCGTTGGTGACCACGTAGTCCACGTCCCGGAAGGCCTTCAGGTTTTTCCGGGCGAGGGCCCGCGCCCCCTCCTTGTCCCCGGCGTGGAGGTTGAGGGCGCCGCAGCAGGCCTGCTCCGGCACCGCCACCACCTCCACCCCGTTTTCCTGGAGGACCTGGATGGTGGCCTGGTTGATGGAAGGCCTCAAGACCCTCTGGGCGCACCCCAGAAGGAGCCCCACCCGCGCCCGCCTCTCCCCCTTGGCGGGGTAGACCTCCCCGTAGGGGGCCTCCTCGGGAAGGCGGTCCGGGAGGAGGGCGAGGGGGGCCTTCAGGGGCTTGGGAAGGGGAAGGGGCTTGAGGAGGGGCTTCAGGCCCGCGCCGAGCTTCGCCAGGGGCCGGAAGCGCTCCGGGTAGGGGAGGGTGCGGAGGAGGCCCAGGCGGAAGACCCTTTCCAAGGGGAAGCGGTGCCGCTTTTCCTCGCTCCACAGGCGGAAGGTGGCGATGAGCTCGCCGTAGGGGACGCCGCTTGGGCAGGCGGTGACACAGGCCTGACAGGCGAGGCAGCGGTCCAGGTAGGGGAGGGCTTCTTCCAGCTTGAGGTTTCCCTCCAAGACCTCCTTCATGAGGAAGATCCGTCCCCTGGGGGAGTCCATCTCCTCCTGGAGGACCACGTAGGTGGGGCAGGTGGGGAGGCAGAAGCCGCAGTGGACGCAGGCCTCAACGGCGTGGGCCATCACCTCCCCCTCCTTGCCCAGCTTTTCTACGGGGATTTGGTGTTGCATGCTCTCACCCTAAGGGAAAGCGGCCTTTGGGGTCCAGGGCCTTCTTGACCCCGGCGAAGAAGGCCCCTTGGGGCTTAGGGAAGAGGGGCGCTTCCGCCCCCCTTAGCACCAGGTGGGGAAACCCCGCCTCCCTTAGCGCCTTTAGGCCCTCCTCCGTGGCCCCGGCGTAGAGCACCTCCCCGCCGTCCAGGTAGCGCCTTGGGCCCAAGGAGAGGGCCTCGAGGCGGGGGATGAGGTGGGGCTTGGCGGGGACCTTGACCCAGATGGGGCTTCCCTCCAAAAAGCCGAGGTCCCGCACCGCCTCCCAGTGGGCCTCGTCTTCCGCCAGGACCTCCCCCTCCCCGAGGAGGTCCAAAAGGCGCTTCAGGCGCGCCTCCACGCTTTCCTCGAACCCGCCCAGGCGGAGCTCCAAGGTGGCGGGGGGGACGAGGTCCAGGGCCAGGAGGTCCAAGGGGAGGAGCCTGAGCCTTTCCAGGTCGGCGAGGGCCTCCTCCAGGCGTTCCCGCCGCACCCTTAGGGTCCGGGTGGTGCGGGGCCTGGGGAAGACCTTAAAGGAAAGCTCCACCAAGACCCCAAAGGCCCCCAGGGCGCCCACCATGAGGCGGTGGAAGGGGAAGCCAGCGGCGTTTTTCACCACCTTGCCCCCGCCCCGCACCACCCTCCCCTCCCCGTCCACGAACCGCACCCCGAGGAGGAAGTCCCTTAGGCCCCCAAAGCGGTGGCGCAAAGGCCCGGAAAGCCCGGCCGCCACTGTCCCCCCAAGGGTGGCTCCCTTGCCGGCCACGGGCGGGTGGAAGGGGAGGTACTGGCCGTGGGCCCGTAGAGCTTCCTCCACCTCGGCGACGGGGGTTCCGGCGAAGGCGGTGAAGACGAACTCCTCGGGCTCGTACGCCAGAAGGCCCCGGAGGCGGGAGAGGTCCAAAAGGGCCTCCCCCTCCCTTGGGGTGGAGAGGGCGGGCTTCGTCCCCCCGCCCCGCGCCCGGAGCCGGGGGTAGGCCCGCACGGCTTCCCGGACCTCTTCCAGGTTTTCCGGCCTAAGCGCCGGCACGGACCACCTCCGGCAGGACCTTGCCCCGGTTGGCGAGGCCCTTGGGGTCCAGGGCCTGCTTCACCTCCTCCATGGCCGGGAGGTCTTCCGGGGAGAACATCTCCGGCATGTAGCCCTTCTTCTCCACCCCGATGCCGTGTTCCCCCGTGAGGGACCCTCCTAAGCGCACGCAAAGCCTCAGGATCTCCCCGGCCAAGGCCTCGGCCCGTTCCAGCTCCCCGGGCTTCTTCCCGTCGTAGAGGACCAGGGGGTGGAGGTTCCCGTCCCCGGCGTGGAAGACGTTGGCCACCCTTAGGCCGTACTCCCGGGAGAGGCGCTGGATCTCCCTCAGGGCCTCCCCCAGGCGGCTTCGCGGCACCACCCCGTCTTGGACGATGTAGTCCGGGGATAGCCTGCCCACGGCGCTGAAGGCGGCCTTCCTGCCCCGCCATATGGCCTGGCGCTCGGCCTCGCTCCTCGCCACCCGCACCTCGAGGGCCCCGCTTTCCCCGATCACCTGGTGGAGGACCTCGGCCTCCGCGGCCACCTCCTCCTTGGGGCCTTCCAGCTCTACGATGAGGAGGCCTTCCACCATGGGGTAGCCCGCCCCCACCGCCTTCTCCGCGGCCTCTATGCTCAGGCGGTCCATGATCTCCATGGCCCCCGGGAGGAGCCCTGCCCGGATCACCCGGCTCACCGCCTCCCCCGCCTGGTCCAGGCTAGGGTAGGCGGCGAGGAGGGTGTGGTAGGCCTCGGGCTTGGGGAGAAGCCTTAAGGTGATCTCCACCGCCACCCCCAAAAGCCCCTCCGTCCCCACGAAGAAGCCGTGGAGGTCCGGTCCCACCCCCTCCAGGCTCTCCCCGCCCAGGCGCACCACCTCCCCCGTGGGGGTGACGAGTTCCAGGCCCAGGACGTGGTTCGCCGTCATCCCGTACTTCAGGCAGTGGGCCCCGCCGGAGTTGAAGGCCACGTTGCCCCCGAGGGTGCTCACGGGCTGGCTAGAGGGGTCCGGGGCGTAGTAGAGGCCGAAAGGGAGGGCTTCCTGGGAGACCCTCAGGTTCACCACGCCCGGCTCCACCACGGCGATGCGCTTCAGGGGGTCCAGGGCCAGGATCCGGTTCATCCGGTTCAGGGCGATCACCACCCCGCCCTCCACGGGAAGGGAGCCTCCCGAGAGGCTCGTCCCGCTTCCCCGGGCCACGAAGGGGACGCCGTACTGGTGGCAGAGCCGGACCACCCCGATGACCTCCTCCTTCCTCTCCGGGAGGGCCACGGCCAGGGGGCGCTTGCGGTAGGCGGTGAGGGCGTCGGACTCGTAGGGGGCAAGCTCCGCTCCCCCCGTGAGGACCCTCCCCGGAAGCAGGGCCTTAAGCTCTTCCAAAAAGCCCATCCTTGGCCTCCTTCCCCTCCACTTTAGGGCAAAAGGGAGAAGTTCTCCCCCTCCCTTTGGGGCCCCCAGGCTGGCGCAAGCCAGCATGGGGTTAGTCAATGTAGTTGTAGGCCACCAGGGTCAGGAACTCGATGAACTCCTCCGAGAGGACGAGCTTGTCCAGGATCTCCTCGGCCTCCCGGTAGCGGCCCGTCTCCCTTCCCCCAAGCTTTTGCAACTCCTCCTCCTTGACCTTCCGGTAGAGCTCTGGGGTAACGGGGCGGCCATCCTCCAGCGTGGCCTCCCGGTGCACCCACTGCCAAAGCTGGGCCCGGCTGATCTCCGCGGTGGCGGCGTCCTCCATGAGGTTGAAGATGGCGGCGGCCCCGTTTCCCAAGAGCCACTGGTTCAGGTACTGGAGGGCCACGGAGATGTTGTTCCTGAGGCCCGCCTCCGTCACCTTCCCCCCGGGGACCTGGAAGTTCAAGAGGTCCTCCGCCGTCACCCGGACGTCCTCCCGCTTCACGTGCTTCTGGTGGGGCCTCTCGCCCAGGTGGCGGTCAAATACCTCCATGGCCACGGGCACCAGATCGGGGTGGGCCACCCAGGTGCCGTCAAAGCCCTGGGAGGCCTCCCGCTCCTTGTCGGCCCGGACCTGCTGGAAGGCGCGCTCGTTCACCTCGGGGTCCTTGCGGCTCGGGATGAAGGCGGCCATCCCCCCGATGGCGTGGGCCTCGTGGGTGTGGCAGGACTTGACCAAGAGCTCCGTGTAGGCCTTCATGAAGGGCACGGTCATGGTCACCTGGGCCCGGTCGGGGAAGATGGGGGCGGTGGTGGCGAACTTTTTGATGCAGCTGAAGATGTAGTCCCACCGCCCCGCGTTCAGCCCGGCGGCGTGTTCCTTGAGCTCGTAGAGGATCTCCTCCATCTCAAAGGCCGCCAGGATGGTCTCGATGAGGACCGTGGCCCGGATGGTGCCCCGGGGGATCCCTAGGTAGTCCTGGGCGAAGTTGAAGACCTCGTTCCAGAGGCGGGCCTCCAGGTGGCTTTCCAGCTTGGGCAGGTAGAAGTAGGGCCCGCTTCCCCGCTTTAGGAGCTCGTGGGCGTTGTGGAAGAAGTAGAGGCCGAAGTCAAAGAGGCTCGCGGAGATGGGCTCCCCGTCCACATAGACGTGCTTTTCCACGAGGTGCCAGCCCCTGGGGCGCACCAGGAGGGTGGCGGTCTTCTCCTTGAGCTTGTATTCCTTGCCCTCGGGGGAGACGAAGTCAATCTGGCGGCGGATGGCGTCCATGAGGTTCTTCTGCCCCCCTATGACGTTATCCCAGGTGGGGGAGAGGGCGTCCTCAAAGTCCGCCATGAAGACCTTGGCCCCCGAGTTCAGGGCGTTCACGATCATCTTCCGGTCCACGGGGCCCGTGATCTCCACCCGGCGGTCCAGGAGGTCAGGGGGGGCCTCGGCCACCTTCCAGTCCCCGCCCCGGACGAAGGCGGTCTCCCGGAGGAAGTCCGGCTTCTCCCCGGCCTTGTACCGCTCCCAAAGGGCTTTCCGCCGCTCCAATAGGGCCTTGCGCACGGGGTTGAACTCCCGGTGCAGGGCCACCACGAACCCCAAGGCCTCCTCCGTCAGGACCTCCTTCAGGAGGGGATGGTCTTTGCGGATCTCCACGCCCTTCATGGTGGCCTGAGCCTAAGGGGGAGGGCGGGGGTTTGTCAAGATACAAAATAGTTTTTTGCATCTTGAAAAATCCCCCAGGGCCTGGTACCCTGGGGCCATGCCGCGGCCTAGGGCTAAGGGCGCAGGGACGGTGAAGACCCTGGAGCGGGGGCTCGGGGTGCTGGAGGCCCTGGCCGCCCTGGGGGAGGCCCGCCTCTCCCAGCTGGCGGCGGAGGCTGGCCTCTCCCCCAGCACCCTCTACCGCCTCCTCCAGGCCCTGGCCCGCCGGGGCTTCGTGGAGGAGGAGGGGGGGGTTTACCGGGTGGGGCCCCGGGCCTTCGCCGTGGGCCAGGCCTATCCCCGGAAGAGCCTCCTCCGGGCGGTGCGGCCCGAGATGGAGGCCCTGGCGGCGGAGACGGGGGAGAGCGTGAACCTGGCGGTAATGGCGGGCATGGAGGCCCTCTACCTGGACCAGGCGGAGGGGACCAAGTTGGTGCGCCTCTTCACCGCCCCCGGCTCCCGGGCCCCCCTGCACGCCACGGGGGTGGGGAAGGTGCTCCTGGCCTTCCGCGGGGTGCCCGAGGGGCTTTCCCTCGAGGCCTACACCCCCCACACCCTCACCCGCCGGGAGGACCTGGAGCGGGAGCTGGAACGGGTGCGGGCGAAGGGGTACGCCCTGGACAACGAGGAGAAGGAACTGGGGGTGCGGTGCGTGGCCGCCCCGGTCTTTGGCCCTGGGGGGGAGGTGGTGGGGGCCATCTCCCTATCGGCCCCGGCCAGCCGCCTCTCCCCCGCGGAGGCCCACCGCCTGGCCCCCCGGGTGGTGGAGGCGGCGAAGAGAGCTTCCTTGCGCTTAGGGTTTGCCCCTGCCCTATAATGAATGGGGTTAGGAGGTTTTAGCGGGAGGGGCTAAGGGCCATGGACAAGGACCGTCCGGTCTACGTGATCTCGGTGGCGGCGGAGCTGGTGGAGATGCACCCGCAGACGCTAAGGCTATACGAGCGGAAGGGGCTCATCAAGCCGCGGCGGTCGGGCGGGAAGACGCGGCTTTACTCGGAGCGGGACATTGAGCGGCTTAGGGAGATTCGGCGGCTGACGCAGGAGCTGGGGGTGAACCTGGCTGGGGTGGAGGAGATCATGCGGCTTCGGGCGGAGCTCGAGGCCCTGCAGGCCCGCTTTGAGGCCGAGGTGGCCCGGCTCAAGCGGGAGATCGGGGCCCGCTTTGAGGCCTTGGAGCGCCCCGCCCTTCCCGCCCCCGGGGAGACGGAGAAGCCCTCCCCCAAGGACCGCCCCGTGTACGTGATCTCGGTGGCGGCGGAGCTGGTGGAGATGCACCCGCAGACGCTAAGGCTATACGAGCGGAAGGGGCTCATCAAGCCGCGGCGGTCGGGCGGGAAGACGCGGCTTTACTCGGAGCGGGACATTGAGCGGCTTAGGGAGATTCGGCGGCTGACGCAGGAGCTTGGGGTGAACCTGGCTGGGGTGGAGGAGATCATGCGGCTTCGGGCGGAGCTCGAGGCCCTGCAGGCCCGCTTTGAGGCCGAGGTGGCCCGGCTCAAGCTCCTCCTTTTGGAGGAGGGCAAGGCGCTTTCCGAAGGAGGTAGTATGGGCGCGTGAGCGCCCTGGAACCCCTTTTGGAGTTTTTGGCTATCCCTTCCGTCTCCACCGACCCGGCCCGCAAGGAGGACGTCCGTAAGGCGGCCCTTTGGCTTGAGGAAAGGCTTAAGGCCCTGGGTTTCCGCACCGAGCTCCACGAGACCCCCCTTCACCCCATCCTCTACGCGGAGCGCCGGGTGGGGGAGGAGGCCCCCACGGTCCTGGTCTACGGCCACTACGATGTCCAGCCCCCTGACCCCCTGGAGCTTTGGGACACCCCGCCCTTCTCCTCGGTGGTGCGGGAGGGGAGGATCTACGCCCGGGGGGCCTCCGACGACAAGGGGCAGCTTTGGGCCCACGTCCTCGCCGCGGAGGAGGCCCCCGTCAACCTGAAGTTCCTGGTGGAGGGGGAGGAGGAGATCGGAAGCCCCCACCTCCTGCCCTTCGTGCGGGAACACCGGGAGAGGCTTCGGGCAGACGTGGTCCTCATCTCCGACGGGGCCATGTTCGCCCCCCACACCCCCACCCTCACCTACGGCCTCCGGGGGCTTTGCTACCTGGAGGTGCGCCTTAAGGGGGCCAGGCGGGACCTCCACTCCGGGGCCTTCGGCGGGGTGGCCCCCAACCCCATCCAGGCCCTGGGGTGGCTTCTCGCCCGGCTCAAGGACGAGAGGACGGGGAAGGTCCTGATCCCCGGGTTTTACGACCGGGTCCGGCCCCTGTCCTCAGAGGAGAAGGGCCTTTGGCCCGCCTTGGACGAGGAGGCCCTGAAGCGGGAGCTTGGCGTGGAGGCCCTGCCGGGGGAAGAGGGGTTTGGCCTCCTGGAACGCCTTTGGGCCCGGCCCACCCTGGACCCGAACGGCATCTGGGGCGGATACCAGGGGGAGGGCTCCAAGACGGTGATTCCCGCCGAGGCGGGGATGAAGCTCTCCATGCGCCTGGTGCCGGACCAGGACCCCGAGGAGGTGGCGGACCTGGCCGAGGCCTACCTGAAGGCGGTCTGTCCTCCCGGCTACACCTTGGAGGTCCACAGGCTTCACGGGGGCAAGCCCGTCCTCACCGACCCCTTTAGCCCCCCCATGCGCCTCATGGCCCGGGCCCTGGAGGAGGTCTGGGGCCGCCCGCCCGTCTACGCCCGGGAGGGGGGGACGATCCCCGTGGTGGCCGAGCTGCAGGAGGCCTTAGGGGCCCCGGTGGTCCTCCTGGGCCTGGGGCTTCCCGACGACAACCTCCACGCCCCCAACGAGAAGCTGGACCTGGTGAACCTGGAGAAGGGCGTGGCCACTTTAAGGCGCTTCCACGGGCTCTTGGCGGGGGAGTGGAGGCCCTGAGGCCCCTCCCCCGTGCCGGCAAGGGCCAGCGCGGGGTGGTCTCAGCCCCCCTGCCCGGGGTGGGTTCGCTTGAAGATGAGGGCCTCCCCCACCCGGCCCGAGAGGAGGGGGACGGCGGCGCTCTTGGCCACCTCTGCGCAGAAGGGGACGTCTTCCTCCAGGCCCACCGCCTTGAGGGCCTGGGCGGCCGCGGAGAGGCTTAGGGCCTCGAGGGGATCCTGGTAGGAGCGCTTCACCGCCAGGGCCACCCGGGCCCCGTCCTCGGGCTCCACCTCCCCCATGAGGCCCAGGTACTCCGCCAAGACCCCCGCGGTGTAGAGGTCGTCCAGCCCCACCCGCCCCTCCTTGCCCGCGCAGAGGATGGCCACCTCTTCCGTGGCCAGCTCCCGGGCCAGCCTGGCGGCGGCGTGGGCGTTGTAGAGGGAGGCCAAGAGGACGTGCTTGGCGGTTCTGGCCGCCGCATGGGCGGCCCTGGTGCCGTTGGTGGTGCTCATGACCACGATCCTTCCCCCCACGGGGGCCTCCAGGGCCTCCCGGGGGGAGTTGCCCAGGTCAAAGCCCGGGGGCTTGAGCCCCCCCACCTCCCCCACCAGGACCACGTCCCCATCCTTGAAGGCCTTGGCGGCCTCGAGGCTCGGCACCAGGTACAAGGCCTCCGCCCCCGCTTCCAAGAGGCAGGTGGCGGTGGTGGTGGCCCGGATCACGTCCACCACCAGGACCACATCCGGGTAAACCAGCTCTTCCGTGGGCAGAACGTCCACCTTCAGGCGCACGGAAAGACCTCCCTTGCAAAGCCCTCAGACCAGACCAAAGGCCACTTCCTCCAGGATTTTCTCGTCCACCACCTCCACCTCCCCTTGGGCCAGGCGCAGGACCTCCTGCTCCCGGAGCTGGTGCAACACCCGGGTCACGGTCTCCCGGCTGGCCCCGGCCAGGGCCGCCAGGTCCTGGTGGCGCAGGCGCAACCGGGGGCCGTGCCCTTGGCGCAGGAGCTTCAGGAGGGCGTAGGCCACCCGGCTTTGCGCCTCCTCAAAGGCCAGGAGGTCCAGCTCCAGGTCGGCCTCCCGCAGGCGGTGGGCCAGGATGCGGGCCAGGTTGTGGGCGAAGAGGGGCAGGCGGCGGATAAGCCCCAGGTAGGCCTCCCGGTAAAGGGCCAGGAGGAGGGTGTCCTCCTCGGCCACGGCGCTGGCGCTCCGCTCCGAGCCGTCCAGGAGGCTCATCTCCCCGAAGACTCCTCCCGGGCCCACGAAGCCCAAGGTTTTCTCCTGGCCTCCCAGGTGGGTGCGGTAAAGCCGTACCCGGCCCCGCTCCACCAGGTAGAGGCTTTGGCCCAGATCCCCCTGGGCGAAGATCCGCTTGCCCTTGGGGTAGGCGAGGGGCTGGAAGTAGGAGCGCGCCAACCCGGCTTCCTCGGGGCTCAGGTCCTGGAAGAGGGGGCTATGGCCCATCGGGCCTCACTCTAACCGAAGCTTCATCTATTGCCTAGAGGATGGGGGGGTGGGTCCGGTGCTGGAGGCGCGGGGTTTGGGGTTTGCTTATGGGAATGGCCCCCTCTTCCGCGGGCTTTCCTTCGCCCTCCACCCCGGGGAGGCCCTGGCGGTCCTGGGACCTTCGGGGAGCGGCAAGACCACCCTCCTCCACCTCCTGGCGGGGCTCCTTCCCCTGCAGGAGGGGGAGGTCTACTGGGAGGGGGAGCCCATCCGGGGGCTTCCCGAGGGGCGCCTGGCCGGGAAAAGGCTCCGCTTCCTGGGCCTGGTCTTCCAGCACCACTTTCTCTTCCCCGAGCTCACCGCCCTGGAGAACGTCCTGGCCCCCGGGTTCCTGGCGGGGCGGGTGGACCGGGAGCATGGGCGCTGGCTTCTTGCCCGGCTCGGCCTTGCGGCGCGGGCGGACTACCTTCCTCAGCGGCTCTCCGGGGGGGAGAGGCAGCGGGTGGCGGTGGCCAGGGCCCTCTACCTCCGGCCCAGGTTGCTCCTGGCCGACGAGCCCACGGCCAGCCTGGACCGCCGTCAGGCCCGGGAGGTGCTTGGGCTCCTGAGGGAGCTCGCCCTGGAGGTGGGGGCCGCCCTCCTCCTTTCCACCCACGACGAGGCCCTGGTGGAGGGCTTTCCGGTCCTGCGCCTGTAGGCGGGGTAAGATGGGGCGGTATGAGTCCCATCCACGTGCGGGGCAAGCGGGGCGACGTGGCGGAGCGGGTGCTCCTGCCCGGCGACCCGGGCCGGGCGGAATGGATCGCCAAGACCTTCCTGCAGGACGCCGTCCTCTACACCGCCCACCGCGGGCTTTTGGGCTTTACGGGGCGGTACCGGGGGGTGCCGGTCTCCGTGCAGACCACGGGGATGGGGGCGCCCTCGGCCAGCATCGTGGCCGAGGAGCTCCTGCAGCTTGGGGCCCGGGTGCTCCTTCGGGTGGGCACCTGTGGGGCGGTGGATGCCGCCTTGGCCCCAGGGGATCTGGTGGTGGTCCAGGGTGCCGTGCCCCTGGACGGGGCCACGCGGCAGTACCTGGAGGGCCGCCCTTACGCCCCGGTGCCCGACGCCGAGGTCTTCCGGGCCCTGTGGGGGCAGGCGGTGGCCAAGGGCTACCCCCACCACGTGGGCCTGGTGGCCACGGAGGACGCCTTTTACGCCACCACCCCGGAGGCGGCCCGGGCCTGGAGTCGCTACGGGGTGCTGGCCTTTGAGATGGAGGCCAGCGCCCTGTTCCTCCTGGGCAAGATGCGGGGGGTGCGGACGGGAACCATCCTCACCGTCTCCAACCGCATCGGCGATCCCCAGCTGGCCCCCCCGGAGGTGTTGCAAGAAGGCGTCCGGCGTATGGTGGAGGTGGCCCTCGAGGCCCTTTTGGAGGTGTAGCCATGGCCCACGAGCACGAACACGAGCACGAGTTCATCCTGGAGATCCCGGAGTTTGAACACCTCGCCTACGAGGTGGATGAGGGCATCGCCCTCGTGACCCTGAGGCGGCCCGAGGCCCTGAACGCCCTTTCCCAGGACCTCCTCCGGGAACTGGCCGAGGTGGCCGAGGTGATCCACCAAGACCCCGAGGCCCGGGCCGTCATCTTCACCGGGGAGGGGAAGGCCTTCGCCGCCGGGGCGGACCTGAAGGAGATCGCCGCCCTCAAGGATCCCTTCATGGCGCGGGAGTACGCCCTCTTGGGTCAGCAGGTCTTTGCCGAGATCGCCGCCCTACCCGTCCCCACCATCGCCGCCATCAACGGCTATGCCCTAGGGGGCGGCCTGGAGCTCGCCCTGGCCTGCGACCTCCGGGTGGCCGCCAAGGGCGCCAAGCTGGGCCTGCCCGAGGTGGGCCTGGGCCTCATCCCCGGGTTCGGCGGCACCCAGCGGCTCCCCCGTCTCATCGGGCGGGGGCGGGCCTTGGACCTTATCTTCACCGGGCGGCACGTGGACGCGGAAGAGGCCCTCCTTTTGGGGCTCGTGAACCGGGTGGGGGAGGACGCCCTGGAAGAGGCCAAGAAGCTGGCGCAGAAGATCCTGAAGAACGCCCCCATCGCCTTGGCCTTGGCCAAGGAGAGCGTGGTGCGGGGGGAGGGGCTGGACCTGGCGGAGGCCCTGGAGATTGAGGCGGACCTCTTCGGCTACGCCTCAGCCACCCAGGACATGAAGGAAGGGGTCCAGGCCTTTTTGGAAAAGCGGGCGCCCAACTTCCGGGGCGAGTGATCCCACCCCGGCAAAAGGCCCCGGTGGGGGTCTTTAGGGGCTTCCTTTTGCGGAACCCCCGCTTTCTTGGCCGCGGGGATGGTGTAAGGTAGGAGGTGCCCATGACGGGAGACCGCGTGGTCCACGTGGCCAGCCCCAAGGCCAAACTCTACGCGGAGGCCGACCAGGCCATCCGTGAGCGCCTAAAGCCCTTTCCCAGGGCCCTGAGGGCCTACGAGCTCCTCATCCAAGACCCCGAGGCCCGCTCCGGGTGGAACATGGCCAACTACCTCACCATGCGCAAGCTGGGCTACAACGACCACGGCCGGGTTCACGCCCTCCTCACCGGGGCGGCCAGCGTGGCCATCCTGCAGCTCCTGGCCGAAGCCGGGGTGCGGCTGGACACGGTGGAATCGGGGGCCGGGGACCTGGAGGACGCCTACGTGGTGGTCCTCCTCGCCACCATGCTCCACGACCTGGGGAACCAGGTCCACCGGGAGCACCACGAGGCCTTCGGCGTCACCTTGGCCCTCCCCATCCTGAACCGCATCCTGGAGAAGATCTACCCGGATCCCGAGCAGCGCACCGCCCTAAGGGCCCTGATCCTCCACGGCATCTACAGCCATGACCTCTCCCCTGAGCCCCTCACCCTCGAGGCGGGCGTCACCGCCGTGGCCGATGGCACCGACATCACCAAGGGCCGGGGGCGGAAGGCCTTCGCCCTGGGGAGCATTGATATCCACTCCATCAGCGCCCTGGCGGTGGACGAGGTGCGCATCCTCAAAGGGGAAAGGACGCCCGTGGAGATCCAGGTGACCATGAACAACTCCGCGGGGATCTTCCAGGTGGAGGAGACCCTCACCAAGAAGGTCCTCAAAAGCCCCTTGCGCCCCTACGTGACCGTGGTGGCCATGACCGAGCCCGACGGCGGCCAGGACCAGCGCATCGTCCACCGGGTTCGGCTTCACGAGACGGAGGACCGCTTCGTCCTGGACTGAGACCACGCCGCCTCCCTGAGCTCCCGCTTGAGGATCTTGCCCACGCTAGACTTGGGGAGGCTGTCGCGGAACTCTAGGATGCGGGGGACCTTGTAGGCGGCGAGGTTTTGGCGGCAGAAGGCTTCGATGTCCTTTTCCGTGACCTTGCCCCGGTAGTCGGGTTTGAGGACGAGGAAGGCGGCCACGGTCTCCCCGCGGTAGGGGTCTGGGAGGCCCAGCACGGCGGCTTCTTGGACGGCGGGGTGCTGGTAGAGGACTTCTTCCACTTCCCTGGGGTAGATGTTGTAGCCGCCGGCGATGATCATGTCTTTTTTGCGGTCCACGATGTAGAAGTAGCCGTCCTGGTCCATTTTGGCCATGTCGCCGGTGTGGAGCCAGCCGTTTTTGAGGGTTTTTTGGGTTTCTTCGGGGCGGTTCCAGTAGCCTTTCATGACGTTAGGGCCTTGGACGAGGAGTTCGCCCACCTCGCCCGGGGGCACCTCCTTCCCCTCCTCGTCCACCACCTTGGCCTCCACCCCGGGGAAGGGAAGGCCCACGCTTCCCGGGCGCCTTTCCCCGTAGAGGGGGTTGCAGTGGGTGACGGGGCTTGCTTCCGTGAGGCCGTACCCTTCCACCAGCTTGGCCCCCGTGAGCCTCTGGAAGCGCTCGGCCACCTCCAGGGGCAAGGGGGCGGAGCCGGAGATGCAGGCCCGCACGCTCTTCAGGTTCCGCCTTTCTATGCCGGGGAAGTGGTTGAAGGCCACGTAGAGGGTGGGGACCCCGGGGAAGAGGGTGACCCGGTGTTTCTCTATGGCCTCCACGATGGCCTTGATCTCCGGCCTTGGCAGGAGGATGAGCTTGGCCGCCCCCAGGAGGGCCAGGTTCATGGCCACGGTCATCCCGTACACGTGGAAGAAGGGGATGGCTCCCAGGACCACCTCCTCCCCCTCGCGGAAGTCGGGAATCCAGGCGCGGACCTGCAGGGCGTTGGTGGAGAGGTTTCGGTGGGTGAGCATGGCGCCCTTGGCCACGCCGGTGGTCCCTCCGGTGTACTGCAGGAGGGCCAGGTCGTCCAGGTCCACGGCCACGGGCTCGGGGGGCCCTTTCTTGAGGAAGCCCCGCCAGGGGATGCCTTCCCGCAGCCTGGGCCACGCGCCCTTGCGCTTCAGCAGGAAGGGGTAGAGGAGGTTCTTGGGGAAGGGGAGGTAGTCCTGAATGCCCGTGTGCACCAGGACCTCCACGGGAGCCTCCTCCTTGATCTCCTGGTAGCGGGGGAGGAGCTGGTCCAGGATCACCAAGACCCGGGCGCCCGCATCCTTAAGCTGGTGGCGGAGCTCCCTCGGGGTGTACATGGGGTTCACGTTCACCCCCACCCCCCCGGCCAGGAGGGTGCCGAAGAAGGCGATGACGAACTGGGGGGAGTTGGGGAGCATGAGGGCCACCCGGTCTCCGGGCCTTACCCCCATGGCCTGCAGGCCCCGGGCGAAGGCCTGCACCTCCTGCCAGAGTTGCCGATAGGTGAGACTTCGCCCCAGGAACTCCAAGGCCACCTTTTGGGGGAAGCGTTGGGCGTTGGCCTCGAGGGCTTGGGGCAGAAGCCAGGGCCTGGGGGCCTCCTTGGGGACCCCGGGGTCGTAGTGGGCGTACCAGGGGCTCATGGCACCTCCTTGAACCGGGTCAAAGTTTATACCCCCTGGGGGGGACCCCGCAAGGGGGTGGCTCAGGTGCGGAAGTAGCGGAAGGGAGGACCTTCTCGGGCCAAGAGGCCCTGGTGGCGCAGGTACTCCAGGTGGGCCAGGGTCTCGGCGAAGGCAAAGCGGCGGCCCGCGGGGTCCAGTTCCTGGGGAAAAAGCCTGAGGGAGAGGGACCAGGCGCTTTGGGGGTGGGTGAGAAGGCCGAGGAGGGCCTCCAGGCGCTCCTGGTGGTGAAGCTTGAGCTCCTCCGCCCGCCTCTTCACCTGGGGGATGGGGCCGAAGTGGCCCGCGTGGGCTTCCCTTAGGGGAAGCTCCGAGATCCGGTCCAAGGAGCCCAGGAAGTCCTCCAGGGGGTTTTCCCGGGTGTAGGCCCACAGGCCCACGTTGGGGGAGACCCGCTCCAGGAGGGCATCCCCCGCAAGCAGGATCCCTTCGTCCTCCAAGAGAAAGGCCACGTGCCCGTCCGCGTGGCCCGGGGTCCAGATGGCCCTCAGGCGCCTTCCCGCCACCTCCAGCACCTCCCCGTCCCTCAGGGGGATGGGGCTTTGCGGTGGGTGGACCCGCTCCCGGGTCTTGGCCATGGTCTCCCGGATGTCCCGGAGGGCACTCTCCGGGGTGCCGTGGTCCCGGAAGAGCTGCCAGCTGGCCTCGGCGAAGGCCTCCGGGTGAAGCCAGAAGCGGTGGCCTCGGGGAAACTCCTCCTCGTGGAGGTAGACCCGGGCTCCAAGCCCCTCAAAGAAGCCGGCGAGGCCGTAGTGGTCCGGGTGGTGGTGGGTGAGGAGGACCACGTGCACGTCCTGGAAGCACAGGCCGAGCTCCGCCAGGTAAAGCTCCAGGCTACCCCGGGCGGTCTTGGTGCCCAGGGCGGTGTCCACCAGGGCCACCTCGCCTTCCCCCTTCAGGAGGTAGAGGTTGACCGCCTTCAGGGGATAGGGGATGGGGACCGGAAGCCGGTATAGCCCGGGGAGGAGTTCCCTCATAGGAGCACCCGCAGGAGGAGGAGGGCCGCCAGGAAGGGGTCCTTCTCCGATAGGTGCCAGGGGAAGCGGAAGCCCCCTTCCCCGTCCGCCTCCACCTCCCGGCCTGCCAGGGCTTCCTCCAGGTGGGCCAAGGCCCCTTCCGGGGGGAGCATCTCCCCCCCGGGGAGGACCACGGCCAGGCGGTCCGCGTCCCCGTCCAGGGCCAGGCCCAGGGCCGGGGGCTCCTGGGCCTTCATCAGGACCCGGAGGGTGTTCAGGTTCTCGGGCCTGGGGTCTGGGTCCACCCCGTAGAAGAGGGGGTGGGGAAGGGGGTGGATCTCCCGGAGTTCCGCCTCGAGGCCCAGGCGCTTAAACGCCAAGGGCATCACCCCTCCCCCCGCGCCCCCCATGGTGTCCAGGTAGACCACGCCCCGCTTGCCCTTGGCGCCCTCCCCGGCGCTTTCCGCCAGACGTTCCAGGTAGGCCTTCCTCAGGTCCAGGGCCCCGAACGCCCCCGGGCGGGGAAGGGCCTCGGGCAGGGAGAGGCCCTGCGGGGAGAGGGGCCTTCCCGGCCCCAGGCGGAGCCGCACCCCTTGGTAGCGGGCGGGCTTACGGCTGGCGGTGAGGTAGAACCCCGCGGCCTCCACCTGCTCCAGGGCGAAGGCGAAGAGGGGGAAGGGGGCGGGTCCTTTTAGGAGGTGGACCTCCAGGCCGAGCCCCGCCAGCACTCCCGCCGCCTCCTCCGCCATCTCCTTGGCCAGGAAGCGGGCGTCGTGGGCCACCACCACCCGGCCTAGCCCCTCGGCGCGCGCCCGCTCGCCCAGGCCCGCGGCCAGACGGGCCACCGTGGCGAAGGTGAAGCCCCTGGCGATCTCTCCCAGGAAACCGTCCTGCGTGGGGTAGAGCTCCATGCCCTCAAGTCTACCCCGTGGTACACTCTCCCCCGTGGACGACAGGCTCCTCCATTCCCTGAACGAGGCCCAGCGCCAGGCGGTCTTGCACTACGAGGGTCCGGCCTTGGTGGTGGCGGGGGCGGGAAGCGGCAAGACCCGCACCGTGGTCCACCGGGTGGCCTACCTCATCGCCCGGCGGGGGGTGTACCCCTCGGAGATCCTGGCGGTCACCTTCACCAACAAGGCCGCCGAGGAGATGCGCACACGGCTGAAGGGGATGGTGAAGGGGGCGGGGGAGCTTTGGGTTTCCACCTTCCACTCGGCCGCCCTGCGCATCCTCAGGGTCTACGGGGAGCGAGTGGGCTTAAAGCCCGGCTTCGTGGTCTACGATGAGGACGACCAGACGGCCCTCCTCAAGGAGGTCCTGAAGGAACTGGGGCTTGCCGCCAAGCCCGGGCCCATCAAGGCCCTCCTGGACCGGGCCAAGAACCGGGGGGAGCCTCCGGAAAACCTCATTGCCGAGCTTCCCGAATACTACGCGGGGCTAAGCCGGGGGCGGCTTTTGGACGTGGTGAAGCGCTACGAGGAGGCCCTCCGGGCCCAGGGGGCCTTGGACTTCGGGGACATCCTCCTCCTGGCCCTGAGGCTTTTGGAAGGGGATGGGGAGGTGCTAAAGAGGGTGCGCCAGCGGGCCCGCTTCATCCACGTGGACGAGTACCAGGACACGAACCCGGTGCAGTACCGCTTCACTCGGCTCCTCGCGGGGAGCGAGGCCAACCTCATGGCGGTGGGGGATCCGGACCAGGGCATCTACTCCTTCCGGGCCGCGGATATCCGCAACATCCTGGACTTTACCCGGGACTTCCCCGGGGCCAAGGTGTACCGCCTCGAGGAGAACTACCGCTCCACCGAGGCCATTTTGCGCTTTGCCAACGCCATTATCGTGAAAAACGCCTTGCGCCTGGAAAAGACCCTGCGCCCGGTGAAGCCCGGGGGGGAGCCTGTCCGGCTCTACCGGGCCAGGGACGCCCGGGACGAAGCCCGCTTCGTGGCGGAGGAGGTGCTCCGCCTGGGCCCCCCCTACGACCGGGTGGCCGTCCTCTACCGCACCAACGCGCAAAGCCGCCTCCTGGAGCAGGCCCTGGCCTCCCGGGGCGTGGGGGTGCGGGTGGTGGGGGGCGTGGGCTTCTTTGAGCGGGCGGAGGTCAAGGACCTGTTGGCCTACGCCCGCCTCGCCTTAAACCCCCTGGACGCGGTAAGCCTCAAGCGGGTGCTGAACACCCCTCCCCGGGGCATCGGCCCGGCCACGGTGGAGAAGCTCCTCCGCCTGGCCCAGGAGCGGGGGCTTCCCCTCTATGAGGCCTTGAAGGTGGGGGCCCAGGCCCTCTCCCGGCCCGAGCCCGTGCGCCACTTCCTGGCCCTCATGGAGGAGCTTCAGGATCTGGCCTTTGGCCCTGCGGAGGCCTTTTTCCGCCACCTCCTCGAGGCCACCGACTACCCCGCCTACCTGAAGGAGGCCTACCCCGAGGACCACGAGGACCGCCTGGAGAACGTGGAGGAGCTCCTCCGGGCGGCCAGGGAGGCAGAGGGCCTCATGGACTTCCTGGACAAGGTGGCCCTCACCGCCCGGGCGGAGGAGCCCGCCGAGTCCGGGGGCAAGGTGGCCCTCATGACCCTGCACAACGCCAAGGGCCTGGAGTTTCCCGTGGTCTTCCTGGTGGGGGTGGAGGAGGGGCTTCTGCCCCACCGCTCCGCCCTGAGCACCCTGGAGGGCCTCGAGGAGGAGCGCCGCCTCTTCTACGTGGGCGTGACCCGGGCCCAGGAAAGGCTCTACCTCTCCCACGCGGAGGAGCGGGAGATCTACGGCCGCCCGGAGCCCGCCCGGCCCAGCCGCTTTCTGGAGGAGGTGGGGGAGGGGCTTTACCTGGAGTACGATCCCTACCGGGAAGGCCTCCCGGCCGCGGCGAGGCCGGTTCCCCCGGCCCACCGGCCCAGGCCCGGGGCCTTCCGGGGAGGGGAGAAGGTGGTCCACCCCCGCTTCGGCCAGGGCACGGTGGTGGCGGCGCAAGGGGACGAGGTCACCGTGCACTTTGAGGGGGTGGGGCTAAAGCGCCTTTCCCTGAAGTACGCGGACCTCCGCCCGGCATGAGGTGAGGGATGCGCCCCCAGTACCCCAAGGCCCGCCCCCTGGTCTTCCTCTACCGGAAGCCCACGCCCCTCTTTGACCGCCTGGCGGCGGAGGTGGCCGCGGCCCGGCTTCCCCTCTTCCCCTACCCCGTGGAGGTGGAGGACCCCTGGAAGGCCCTTCCCTGCCTGGCCCCCTTGGGCCTGGCGGGGGCGGTGCTGGGGGAGGCGTGGCCGTCTGCGGAAGGGGTCCGGCTGGAGCCCGAGGCCCGGGCGGCGGGCCTGGTGGACCTCGTGGTGCCGGGCGCAGGGGGCCCCGTGGGGCAGTACACCGAGGGGGTGGCCCTGGAGCGCTTCCTCTCCCTTTCCTTTCCCGGGGCTAGGGGGCTCTGGCTAGGCCCCTTGCGCCCGTCTCTGGCCCCCTTTCTCAGGCCCCTGGGGCAGGTTTCCGTGGCGGCGGGAAGCTTTGCCGAGGGGGATGGCTTCCTCGCCCGGCTTCCCGAAAGGGCCCGGGGACACGTGGCCCTGAGGCGGGAGGAGGTGGCCTCCTTGGCCCTAAAGGCGGACCTTCTCCTCTACGCCGGGGGCGGGTTTCCCCTGGATATTTTACAACCATTTCACGCCCTGCTGGCCCTCGCGCCCGTGGACCGGGGGGTTTGGGAACGGGTGCATGCCGTCTACCCCCCGGAGGAGCTTTTGGCCTTCCAGGCGCGCGTGGCCCTCGAGGGGCTCGGCTACCCCCTTTGAAAGCGCCGGGCCTCCCCGGCCAGGAGGGCCATGCTGAGGGCGATGAGGGCAAAGGCGATGAGGGCCTGTAGGGGGATGGGGAACGCTGGGATGTACTCCACGGAGCAGGGGACCGGGGGTTTGCAGGCCAGGGTGAAGAGGTCGGGGAACCGTTGCTCCATGAGGTGCAGGGTGCTGAGGCTTCCCCCCATCAGGGAAAGGGCAAGGCTATAGGGCCAGACGCCTAGGTCCTGCCGCCACAGGGCCAGGCCCAGGAGGACCGCCTGGGGGTACATGAAGATGCGTTGGTACCAGCAGAGCTCGCAGGGCAGGAAGAGCCTGACCTCGGAGTAGTAGAGGCTTCCCAGGGTGGCCACCAGGGCCACCACCCAGGCGAAGCCGAGGAGAAAGGGACCGCGCCTCATGGACCCAAGCATACCCCTAGACTGGGGCTTGTGAAGGCCGAGGAGCTCAAGGAGGGGGAGGACTTTTACTGGGAGGATGGCCGGGTGGTCTTCACCGAGGCCTACCACCGGAAGCGGGGCTACTGCTGCGGCTCGGGGTGCCGCCACTGCCCGTGGCGGCAAAAAGAGAGGCCCCCGGAGGAGAGGGAGCCTTCGGCGTCCTGATAGGGGTCAGGCCTCCAGCAAGGCCTCCACAAAGGCCTCGGGGTCAAAGGGCTGCAGGTCCTCAGGGCCTTCCCCCACCCCGATGAACTTGATGGGCACCTTAAGGGTGCGCACGATGGGCACCAGCACCCCGCCCTTGGCGGTGCCGTCCAGCTTGGTGACGATCACCCCGGTGAGGCCCACGGCCTCGTGGAAGCGTTTGGCCTGCTCCAGGCCGTTCTGCCCCGTGACCGCATCCAACACCAGCCAGACCTCCCCCGGTTCCCCGGGGTCGGCCTTGGCGATGGCCCGCTTCACCTTCTTCA
The DNA here is from genome assembly GCF_054655095.1 of Thermus sp. FJN-A. Taxonomy (NCBI): domain Bacteria; kingdom Thermotogati; phylum Deinococcota; class Deinococci; order Thermales; family Thermaceae; genus Thermus; species Thermus sp. FJN-A. Next base: position 91,071 of record NZ_BAAHSC010000163.1, on the reverse strand, counting down.
GCTCCTCCATCAGGTTGTGCTTGGTGTGGAGGCGGCCCGCGGTGTCCACGAAGAGGAGGTCCAGGCCCCGGGATTTTCGGGCCTGGGCGGCGTCAAAGGCGAGGGCGGCGGGGTCGGCCCCTTCCGGCCCCTGGAGGACGGGAATGCCTAGGCGCTTGCCCCACTCCGCGAGCTGGGCTCCCCCTGCGGCCCGGAAGGTGTCCCCGGCGCAGAACATCACCTTCTTGCCCAGGTTCTGGTAGTAGCGGCCCAGTTTGGCGATGGTGGTGGTCTTGCCCACCCCGTTCACCCCCACCACCATCACCACGTGGCCCTGGGGTTCCACGGGCCTGGGGTTTTGCGGGCGGAAGCCGAGCTTCCTCAGCGTGGCCTTCCGCTCGTCCGGCTCCAGCATCTGGACGAGCTTTTCCTTCACCGCTTCCTTCAGGTCCTTGCGCCCGGAGGCCCGCACCTCATGGAGGAGTTCCTCGGTGGCGGAAAGGCCCACGTCCGCGGCGAGGAGGGCCACCTCCAGCTCCTCCAGCACCTCCTCGGGGTCGCTCCCCCAGGGGATGGCCCTGAGGAGCCTCTCCCGCGTCTTGGCGAGGCCCGCTTTAAGGCGATCGAAGAAGCCCATCTTTAGGGTTAGCGGAAGTTTACCCCCAGGGCGAACCGCCAGACCTTGGGGAAGGCGGCGAAGCCGTACACGTAGGTGCCCTCGGCGAAGAGCCCGGTGGAGGGGTCCAGGTGGCCTTCCAGGCCCAGGGTGAAGCCGACCCCCGCGGTGAGGCTTGGCCCCACCACCGCCCCCAACCCCCCGCCGAAGTAGGGCAAGAGGCCCCCCAGGGCGGGATCGTACTGGCCCAGGTCGGGCTTGAAGAGGAGAAGGGCCTCGAGGGCCACCCCGGGGGCCGCGGGGGCCAGCTCCGCGGTGAGGCGGCCCACCAGGTTTCGCCTTAGCTGGTTCTCCAGGCCGGCGCCGAAGGTGAGGCCCAGCCCTTCCCCGTAGCCGAAGCGCATGCCGATGGCGCTTTGGGCGCTGGCTAAGCCGAGGAGGGTGAGGAGGGCAAGCCACCGCTTCACGCCCCCCAGTATACCCCCTCTTGCGCCAAGGGCCGTCTAAGGGTTTTCGCCTAGGGCCCGCGCCAGCCGGGAGATCACCCGTTCCTTCCCCAGGAGGGCCATGATCTCAAAAAGCCCCGGCGTTTCCAGGCTCCCCGTGAGGGCGGCCCGGAGGGGCTGGGCCAAGTGGCCGAGCTTCAAGCCCTTCTCCTGGGCCAGGCCCCGGAGGAGGGCCTCGAGGGCCGCCTCGCTCCAGTCCTCCTGGGCCTTTAGGTGGGGGAGGACCTGGCGCAGAAGGGGAAGCCCTTCCCGCAGCTTCTCCTGGGCCCTTTCCGACATGGGGTAGGCCTCGCTGAAGAGGTAGGGGGCCTTCTCGGGAAGCTCCTTCAGGGTGTCAAACCGGGGCCGCATGAGGGCCACCGCCCGCTTGAGGTAGGCTTCGCTCTCCCAGGAAAACCCCGCCGCCTGCAAGAAGGGCTTGACCCTTTCCGCCACCTCCTCCAGGGGGAGCACCTCGCGGATGTACTTGCCGTTCATCCAGCGGAGTTTCTCCAGGTCAAAGACCGGGCCCCCCAAGGAGACCCGTTCCCAGGTAAAGGCCTCTATGAGCTCCTCCAGGGTGAAGATCTCCCGGCCGTCGGGCATGGAGAAGCCCATGAGGGCCAGGTAGTTTCTAAGGGCCTCCGGTAAAAACCCCTCGGCCCGGTACCACTCCAAGGAAGTGTGGCTCTTGCGCTTGCTGATCTTGGTCTTGTCGGGGTTGCGCAGGAGGGGCATGTGATAGAACTTGGGCACTTCCCAGCCGAAGGCCCGGTAGAGGAGGACGTGGATGGGGGTGGAGACCAGCCACTCCTCGGCCCGGATCACGTCGGTAACCTCCATCAGGTGGTCGTCCACCACGTTGGCCAGGTGGTAGGTGGGGTAGCCGTCGGACTTCAGGAGGACCACGTCGGGGATCTCGGCGTTGTCGTAGACCACCACCCCCCGTAGCTCGTCCTTCACCTCCGTGGTGCCCGGGCGGGGGACCTTGAGGCGGATCACGTGGGGCTCCCCCCGCTTGGCCCGCTCTTCCGCCTCCTCAGGGGGGATGTTCCGGGCCCTTCCGTCGTAGCCGCCCTTCTCCTTCCGGATCCTCTCCAGCTCCTCCGGGGTCTCAAAGGCCCGGTAAGCCCATCCCCGCCGGAGAAGCTCCTCCGCGTGCTTTTGGTAGAGGGGAAGCCTTTCCGACTGCCGGTAGGGGCCGTGGGGGCCCCCCTTGTCCGGCCCCTCGTCGTAGGGGATGCCGAGCCACCCCAGGGCGGCCAGGATCCTTTCCTCCGCCCCGGGCACGTAGCGGGCCCGGTCCGTGTCCTCAATGCGCACGATGAAGCGGCCCCCGTTTTTCCTGGCCCACACGTAGTTGAAGAGGGCGATGTAGGCCGTGCCCACGTGGGGGTCCCCCGTGGGGCTTGGGGCGATGCGGGTCACCACCATACCGTGCCCATTATCTCATCCGAAGCTAAAGGCCGGGCCTTACCCTAGAGGATAATGGACGGGGAACTTCTGGCCCAAGGCCTGCGCAAGCGTTATGGCCCCAAGGAGGTGGTGCGGGGCGTGGACCTTGCCCTGAAGCGGGGGGAGATCGTGGCCCTCTTCGGCCCCAACGGGGCGGGGAAGACCACCACCTTTTACATGCTGGTGGGCTTTATAAGGCCCACGGGGGGGCGCATCTTCCTGAAGGGGCAGGAGGTGGGCCGGTTGCCCATGTACAAGAGGGCCCGCCTCGGCCTCGGGTACCTTCCCCAGGAGCCCAGCGCCTTCCGGCGCATGACGGTTCTGGAAAACCTCCTGGCGGTGCTGGAGTTCCAGCCCCTTTCCCCGAAGGAAAGGCTGGAGAAGGCCAAGGCCCTTTTGGAGGAGCTCGCCATCCACCACCTTAAGGACCGCATGGCCTATGCCCTTTCCGGGGGGGAAAGGCGCAGGCTGGAGATCGCCCGGGCCCTTTGCACCGACCCCGATTTCATCCTCCTGGACGAGCCCTTCACCGGGGTTGACCCCAAGAACGTGAAGGAGATCCAGAAGGTTATCGCCGAGCTTCGGGAGCGGCGGGGGGTGGGGGTCTTCATCACCGACCACTCGGTGCGGGAAACCTTGGCCATCACCGACCGGGTCTACGTGATGTACGACGGGGAGATCCTGTTCCACGGGGACCCCGAGACCTTCGCCAAGGACCAAGGGGTGAGGCGGCATTACCTGGGCGAGGATTACGAGCTTTAGCCCATGACCTTCTGGGCGCTCCTCCTCCTCTTCCTCCTCCTCTCCGCCCTGGTGGCCTACCTGGGGGACAAGGTGGCCAAGTGGGCGGGCAAACGCCACTACCGCCTCTTCGGCCTCAGGCCCCGCCAGACGGCCACCTTGGTGGCGGTGTTCACGGGGGTGGGGATCGCCCTCTTGAGCTACCTGGGTTTTCTCCTGGTGTTCAGAGAGGCCCGGGAGGTGATCCTCGAGGCCCAGGCCATCCGGCAGGAGCGGGACCGGCTCAAGGAGGAGCGGGAGGTCCTGCTCAAGGCCAAGGAGGCCTTGGAGGCGGAAGCGGCCAGGGCCTTGGCCCAGGTGAACCTGCTGCGGCAGGACCGAAAGGAGCTTTCCCAGGCCCTGGAGCGGGCGGAAACCCTTAGGAGGCGGCTGGAGGCCGAGGCCCAGGCCTTGGCCGCCCAGGTCCAAGGCCTGACCCGGGAGCGGGCGGAGCTTCAGGCGGAAAGGCTGGCGCTTTCCCGGCTTCTCCGGGAAAGGAGCGGGGAACTCACCCGCAAGACGGAGGCGCTCCAGGCCCTGGAGGGGCGCCTCCGGGCCCTCCAGGAGGCGGCCAGGCGGGCGGAGGGGGAAAGGGCCAGGCTCCTGGAGGAAAGGCGGCGGCTGGAAGGGGACCTGGCCCAGGTTCTGGCCCGCCTGGAGGAGGCCAGGAAGGAGCGGCAGGCGCTTTCCCAGGAGGTGGAGGCCCTGAGGGCCAGCCTGGCCCAGGCCCGCCAGGAGTTGCGCCAGGCGGAGGAGCGGGTGCGTTCCCTCCTAGCCCAGGCCGAGGTGCTCCAGGGGGAGAGGGGCCGTCTTGCCCAGAGCCTGGTGCGCCTGAGCCAGGGCCTCTACCTGGGAGAGGTGCGCCTGGGAAGCGAGGAGGGAAGGGCGGTCCTGGAGCGGGTGGCGGAGCGCCGGGCCCTCCTTTTGGGCTTCCGGGGCGCCGAGCTTTTGGAGGCCGCCCAGGGCCCGGGCCTGGCGGTGCTGGAGGGGGCGGGGTACCAGGAGGGGCGGCTTTTGGTGCGGGTGCGCTTTTACCCGGAGCGCCTGGCCTCCCGCGCGGGGGAGGTGCTGGCCGCCCGCACCTTCCGCCTTTCCACCCCGGGGCGCAATCAGGAGGTCCTCGAGGCCCTGGGGGAGGAGGTGCGCAAGAAGCTCCTGGAGGCGGGCTTTCCGCCGGAATACGCCACCTTCCCCTCCCCGGAGGAGCTGGCCCGGGGCCTCGGCCTCCTCCAGGGAAAAAGGGGCGTGGTGCGGGTGGGGGTGGTGGCGGCCAAGGACCTCTGGACCGTGGAGCGCCCCCTCCTCGCCTTCTCCCTCCTAGGCGGGCCGCCGGGCCCGGAGGTACCGGTCCCGTCCCGCCAAGTCCCGTAGCACCGCCACCTCCTGCCAGCCCTTCTCCCGGAGCTCCTGGGCCAAGCGGTGCACGTTCTCCGGGGCCAGCTCCAGAAGGAGGAAGCCCTCAGGGCTCAAGGCTTCCCAGGCCGCTTCCGCCAGGGGTCGGGCCACGGCGAGCCCCTCCTCCCCGGCGTACAGGGCCTGGGGGCTCTCGTAGGCCAGCTCCTTGGGGGCCACGGGCCGGTAGGCCTCGGGCAGGTACGGGGGGTTGGCCACCACCAGGTCTAGGTCCTTTAGCCCCCCGGTGAAGGGCGCGTGCAGGAAGACCACCGGGAGCCCCAGCCTTTGGGCGTTGGCCCGGGCCAGGGAAAGCGCCCTTTCGTCCACCTCCGTGGCGAAGACCTGGGCCCCGGGGAGTTTCTGCTTGAGGGCTAAGGCGATGGCCCCTGTGCCGGTGCCCACGTCCAGGATGCGGGGCGCATGGGGCAAGGGAAGGTCCAGGGCCAAGGCCACCAGGCCCTCGGTCTCGGGCCGGGGGATGAGCACCCCCTCCTCTACCCGAAGGGGCAGGCCAAAGAACTCCACCTCCCCCAGGAGGTACTGGAGGGGGTAGCCGGAAAGGCGCCGGGCCAGCAAGGCCAGGGCCTTTTCCTCCACCCCTGGGGGCGGGGGCCGGCGCAGGTGGAGGAGGAGGTCCTTGCGGGGGAGGCCCGCGGCATGGGCCAGGAGGTCCAGGGCCTCCCCCTGCGGGAGGCCCGCCTCTTTAAGCCTCCTTTCCAGTTCCCGGAGGAGCTTGATCACGGGGGTAGACCACCACGTGCCGCCCTTCCCCCTCCCCTTGGCTTTCCGTGGTCACCTTGGGGTGGTTCTTGAGGAGCATGTGGACGATGCGCCGCTCCGAGGGCCGCATGGGGGGAAGGTGCAGGGGTTCCCCGGTCATGGCCACGGTGAGGGCGGCGTCCTCGGCGATCTTGCGGATTTTGTCCTCCTGGCGCTTGCGGTAGCCGGCGGCATCCAGCACCACCCGGTACTCCCCCCCGAAGTGCTTGGCCAGCACCACCCCCGCCAGGTACTCCACGGCCTTCAGGGTGCGCCCCTCCTTGCCGATGAAGCGACCCAGGTCCCCGCCCTTCACCTCCGCCCGCAGGATGTTCCCCTCCTGGCGAATCTCCACGTGGTGGGCGGGGTCCAGGCGCAGGAGAAGGCCCACCAGAAAATCCTCCAGAACCTCCTTGGGCCCCTTGGCCCGGGCCTCCTTCCCCGCCTCTTTCAGCTCCACCTCCACCGGGGCCTCTTCCAGCACCCCCAGGTCGGAGAGGAGGTCGTCGATGCTCTTTTTCTTCTCGTCCATGCCCTCAGTTTATGCCGCCACGGGCTTCAGGCTCCGGTTGATAAGCCACTGCTGGACCAGGCCGATGAGGTTGGAGAGTACCCAGTAAAGGGTCACCCCCGAGGGGAATTGCAGCACCAGGAAGATGAAGATGAGGTTCATGAAGAGGCTCTGGCGGATGAGGTCCTTGTTCCCGTGGGCGGAAAGCCAGGTGGAGAGGAAGGTGGAGACCACGTAGAGGATGGGGAGGATGTAGAAGGGGTCGGGCAGGGCCAGGTCGGGGATCCAGAGGAGGCCTTGGCCGAACTCGTAGTTGGCGATCACCTTCCAGAGGATGAAGAGGATGGGCATCTGGATGAAAAGGGGCAGGCACCCGGCGGCGGGGTTCACCTTGTGCTCCTGGTAGAGCTTCATGGTAGCCTCCGCCCGCTTGTTGGGGTCGTCCTTGTACTTCTCGTTGATCTTCTGGATGAGGGGCTGGAGGCGTTGCATCTCCGCCATGCTCTTGAACTGCTGGTGCATCAGGGGCCAAAGGAGGAGGCGCACCACCAGGGTGAGGAAGAGGATGGCGAGGCCCCAGCTTCCCGTGTAGCGAAAGGCCGTCTCCATGAGCCAGAGAAGGCCTAGGGAGAGCTGGCCCCAGATGTTGGGGGCAAAGAGGCCGGGAAGATCCAGGAGGCCTTCCACGTGGAAGCGGACCAGCTCGTTCTGCCCCCCGTAAAGCGCCAAGGGCTCCCCCGGGGCCAGCCGGACCAGGCCCTCCTTGCCCACCAGCCTGCCCTCCAGGGGCTTGGGGGCGAAGGCCACCAGGGCGTAGCCCGCCTTGGGCTTGGTCTGCCAGGCTAGGTAGCGCAAAAGGCCCTCCCCGCTCGGGGTGGGCTCCTTGGCGCCCTCCGCCAGGACCTTTGGGGTGCCCTGGGCGGAAAGCCTTAAGGTGAGGGGAAAGTCGGCCTCTACCCTCACCGTGTAGCGGCCTTTCTCTATGCGGTAGGTGAGGGTGCCCTCCCGGCCCTGGAAGCGGGCCAGGAGGCGCCCGTCCTCCACGGAGAACTCCGCCCTCTCCGGGGTGAAGCCCAGGGGGGCCACCACCGGGCCGTTTGGGCTCAGGTTCGGGGCCCGGGTGTAGTCGTTGAAGGCGGTCCCCTTGTAGGTCTTCACGTACCAGCCCACCACCTGCCCCGTTTCGTTAAAGGCCAGGTCCATGAGGTTGGTGACGGCCACCTTCTCCGCCTTGCCGTCCCCGTTGACGTCGGCGTCCTTGAAGCCCGCCTCCAGGGCCAAGGCGGGCACCAGGAGGAAGAGGGCGGCAAGCCACCTCATCGGACCCCCTCCTTGGCCCGCCGGGGCGGGAAGACCAGGGGAACGGGGTCCAGCCCTCCGGGGTGGAGGGGGTGGCACCTGAGGAGGCGCCTTGCCGCCAGGTAACTACCCCAGAGGGCTCCGTGGCGTTCCAGGGCCTCGAGGGCGTAGGCGGAGCAGGTGGGGTGGAAGCGGCAGGTCCTGGGTTTTAGGGGGGAGATGAACCTGCGGTAAGCCTTGACCAGAAGGAGGAGTAAGCCGCGCACGCCGCCTATTGTATCAGCCCGCTCTTCTTCAGGGCGCGGATGAGGTCCTGGAAGAGCTCGGCGTACGGGGCCTCCCGGGCTTCAGGGCTCACCACCACCAGGAGGTGGGCCTTGGGCAGGTGGAGGCGGCGAAGGATCTCCCGCAGGCGGCGCTTGATGCGGTTGCGCACCACCGCCTTGCCCACCTTCCTTGACACCACGATGCCCACGCGGAGCTCCGGGGCGGGAAGCCACTTGACACCAAGCAACCTCCCCCGGCCCGCGCGGCCCTTGCGCAGGCGCTGGAAGGCCCGGTCGCCCTTGAGGGAGAGAAGCTTGCCCCCCAGGGCGGGGGGCTTTTCCCTTAACCGCTTATCTTGGGCGTGAGGCGCCAGCGGCCCTTCTGCCGGCGGCGCTTCAGCACCTTCCTGCCCCCTGGGGTCCGCATGCGGGCCCGGAAGCCGTGGGTCTTGGCCCGCTTCCTCCGGTTGGGTTGCCAGGTCCTTTTCATCCATTTCCCTCCCTGGGGCCTTGGCCCCCGATACCCTAAAGAGTGTAGCACATGAAGGCCTGTACCGGGTCTAACGGTTTTTTACACATCGGCAGTATAACGTTGACAACCCTCCCGCTCCCCCCTTATACTTCCCGGCAAACGGTCGTTAGGGAGGAAGCTGTGGCCCAGCTAACGGTGGAAAACGTCACCCTCACCTTCGGCGGCGTGGCTGCCCTTTCGGCGGTCTCCTTGGAGGTGGAGAAGGGGGAGCTGGTCTCGGTGATCGGCCCCAACGGGGCGGGGAAGACCAGCCTCCTCAACGTGGTCTCCGGCTTCTACCATCCTCAGCGAGGGCGCGTCCTCTTTGAGGGCCAGGAGATCACCCGGGCGAGCCCCCACGAGGTTACCAAGCGGGGCATCGCCCGGGCCTTCCAGAACATTGAGCTCTTCTCCGGTCTTACGGTGCTGGAAAACCTCATGCTGGCCCGCCACACCCACCTGGCCTATGGCCTGGTCCAGGCGGGCCTCTTCTACGGGAGGGCCCTGGCCAAGGAGGTGGAGAACCGCCGCTTGGTGGAGGAGGTCATCGACTTCATGGAGCTGGAGCCTTACCGCAAGGCCCTGGTGGGGAACCTCCCCTACGGGGTCAGGAAACGGGTGGAGGTGGCCCGGGCCCTGGCCCTCTCCCCCAAGCTCCTCCTCCTGGACGAGCCCATGGCCGGGATGACCCTGGAGGAGAAGGAGGACATGGTCCGCTTCATCCTGGAGATCCGCGCCCAGGGCACCACCGTGGTCCTCATCGAGCACGATCTGGGTGTGGTCATGGACATCTCCGACCGGGTCTACGTCCTGGACTTTGGCCAGGTGATCGCCGCGGGGAGGCCCGAGGAGGTGGCCAAAAACCCGTGGGTGCAGGAGGCCTACCTGGGGGTGGAGGCGTGAAGGCCCTAAGGCCCTCCCACGAGATGAAGCGCTACACCCTACCCCAGCTCCTGCGCCTCAGGGCCCTGGAGGAGGGGGACCGGGTAGCCCTCCGGGAGAAGGACTACGGTATCTGGAACGAGATCACCTACGCCCAGTACTACGAGAACGTCCTCCTCTTCGCCCACGGCCTCCTCTCCCTGGGCTTTCAGCCGGGGGAGCGCCTTGCCATCATCGCTGACAACATCCCCGAGTGGCTCTACGCTGAGCTGGGCACCCAGGCGGTGCGGGGGATCAGCGTGGGGGTATACCAGAGTAGCCTTCCCCCGGAGATCGCCTACATGCTCGGCTACACCGGGGCAAGCGTGGTCCTCGCCGAGGACCAGGAGCAGGTGGATAAGCTCTACGAGATCCGAAACGAGATCCCCCAGGTCCGCCACGTGATCTACGAGGACCCCAAGGGGATGCGGAGCTACCAGGATCCCTGGCTCCTCTCCTTTGCGGAGGTCCTGGAGCGGGGAAGGGAGCACCGGAGGAAGCACCCGGAGGCGGTGGAGAAACTGCTCCTGGAGGCGAGCCCGGAGGAGGTCTGCCACCTCTCCTCCACCTCCGGCACCACGGGCCGGCCCAAGGCGGCCATGCTCCGCCACCGCAACCTGGTGCACATGGGGGTGGCCCTGCAGGAGGTGGACCCCCTTTTGCCCACCGACGACTACCTCTCTTTCCTCCCCCTGGCCTGGATCGGGGAGCAGATGATGTCGGTGGCCATGGCCCTCACCGGGGGCTTCGCCGTCAACTTCCCCGAGGCGGTGGAGACCGCCATGCAGGACCTCAAGGAGGTCGGTCCCCACGTGATGTTCAGCCCACCCAGGGTTTGGGAGAGCATCCAAAGCGGCATCTGGGTGCGCATGTCCGAAAGCTACGCCTTCAACCGCTGGGTCTACGAGCGGCTTTTGCGGCTGGGCTACCGGGCGGCGGAGTACCGCATGCGGGGGAAGCCCATGCCCTTGGGCCTGCGCCTGGCCTACTGGCTCGCCGACCAGGCCCTCTTTAAGCCCCTCCGGGACCAGCTGGGGTTCTTGCGCCTCAGGCGGGCCTACACCGGGGGGGCCGCCTTGGGCCCGGACGTCTTCCGCTTCTTCCACGCCATCGGGGTCAACCTCAAGCAGATCTACGGCCAGACGGAGATCATCGGCATCGCCTTCGTGCACCGGGACGGGGATGTGCGCCACGACACCGTGGGCTTGCCCATCCCCGGCACCGAGGTCAGGATCAGCGAGGAAGGGGAGATCCTTTGTCGCTCGGATGCGGTGTGCGCCGGGTATTGGGAGCGCCCCGAAGCCACGGCGGAGACCTTCCGGGACGGCTGGCTCCACACGGGGGATGCGGGTTACCTCACGGAGGACGGGCACCTGGTGGTGATCGACCGCCTCTCCGACGTGATGCGCACGGAAAAGGGCACGGTCTTCAGCCCCCAGTTTGTGGAGAACAAGCTGAAGTTTTCCCCCTTCATCAAGGAGGCCGTGGTCTTCGGGGACCGGAAGCCCTTTTTGGCGGCCTTCATCAACATAGATCCCCAGACCGTGGGCAAGTGGGCGGAGGACCGGGGCCTGGCCTACACCACCTACCTGGACCTCTCCCTCAAGCCCGAGGTGGGGGAGCTTATCCGCAAAGAGGTGGAGCGGGTGAACCGGGAGCTCCCCGAGGACCTGAGGATCCGCCGCTTCGTCCTGCTCTACAAGCTCTTGGACGCGGACGACGAGGAGCTCACCCGCACGGGCAAGGTGCGGCGGGGGCTGATCGCCAAACGGTATGCCCCCTTGGTGGAGGCCCTCTACTCGGGGGCCAAGGAGGTGGAGGTGGAGGCGGAGTACCGCTACCAGGACGGCACCGTCCAGAGGGTGCGGGCCCGGGTGCCCGTGCAGGAGTTTCGGGAGGAGGTGCTGGCGTGACCTTTCTCCTGCAACTCCTCTTTTCGGGGGTGGTTTTGGGCCTGGTGTATGCCCTAGCGGCCCTGGGCTTCGTCCTCATCTACAAGGCCAGCCGGGTGGTGAACTTCGCCCAGGGGCAGTTCATCGCCATCGGGGCCTTTCTGGCCTACGGGGCCATGGTGGCCTTGGGGGCTCCCTTCCTTTTGGCCGCGGCCTTGGCCTTGGCCCTCACCGCCCTTCTAGGCTTCGGCGTGGAGCGGGTCTTCTTGAAGCGCATGGTGGGGCAGCCCATCATCTCCGTGATCATGGCCACCATCGGCCTGGCCTCCCTCTTGGACGGCCTCATCCACCTGACCCCCTACGGGGCCGGGAACTTCAGCTACCCGAGCTTCCTCCCCGCGGGGGGGCTCACCCTTTGGGGCGTCCAGATCTCGTACGCCCAGCTTTTGGCGGTGGCCTTCACCCTCCTCTTCCTCCTGGTCTTCACCTGGTTCTTCCAGCGCTCCACCCTGGGGGTGGCCATGCGTAGCGTGGCCGATGACCAGATGGCGGCCATGAGCCTGGGGGTCTCCGTGGAGCGGGTCTTCGCCCTGGCCTGGGCGGCGGCAGGGCTCACGGCGGCGGCGGCGGGGATGGTGGTGGGCACCATCTCCGGGCTCAACCTGGACGGGTTGGTGCACATCGGCCTCCGGGTCTTTCCCGTGGTCATCCTGGGGGGCCTGGACTCCATCCCGGGGGCGGTGGTGGCGGGCATCCTCATCGGGGTTTTGGAGAACCTGGCCGCAGGCTTCCTGGACCCCTTCATCCCTGGGGGGGGTACCCGGGACGTCTTCCCCTTCCTGGCCCTGCTCCTGGTCCTCTGGTTCAAGCCCCACGGCCTCTTCGGTACGGAGGAGATTGAGCGCGTATGAGAAACCCTTGGGCCCAGACCGGAAACTACCGCACGCGGTACGAGCAGGATGCCAGCGTCTTCGCCACCCACCGGGAACTCGTTTCCCTCCTCCTCTTCTTGGGCTTTCTCCTGGTTCTGCCCCAGTTTCTTTCCCGGACCCAGGTCTTCATCCTGGACCTGATCCTGGTCTATAGCATCGCCGTCTTGGGCCTCAACATCACCACGGGGTATGCCGGCCTCATCAACATCGGCCAGGCGGCCTTCATGGGGGTGGGGGCCTATACCGCCGCCCTCCTTGCCCCGCAGGGCCTCCCCTTCTGGGTGGTGGTGCCCCTAGGGGGGGTGGTGGCCGCCTTCTTCGGCTACCTGGTGGGCATCCCTAGCCTCAGGGTAAAGCACCTTTACCTGGCCCTGGCCACCCTGGCCTTCCAGGTGGTCTTCGAGTGGGCGGTGGGGCACATGCCCCTGCTCAAGCAGGGAGGGGCCATGGACATGCCCAGGGCGAGCCTTCTGGGCATAGAGGCCGGTTTTCGCAATCACTTCCACTTCTGGTACTATGTGTCCCTGGTTTCCTTGGTGTTGCTGGCCCTCTTTTTCCGCAACCTCCTGCGCACCCGCTACGGCAGGGCCCTGGTGGCGGTGCGGGACAACGACCGGGCCGCGGATGCCATGGGCATGGACCCCGGGCGCACCAAGCTCTTTGCCTTCGCCCTGGGGGCCTTCTACGCGGGGGTGGCGGGGGTCCTCTACGCTTACCTTTCCCGGGCGGTGGTCATAGAGGATTACACCTTTGCCGTGTCCATCAAGCTTTTGGCCATGGCCATCGTGGGGGGGCTCGGCACGCTGGTGGGGAGCTTTTTGGGGCCAGCTTTTCTGGAGCTTTTGGATGTGAACATGGAGGCCCTGTCCAACCTCATCAAGGCCCTGGGGTTTAGCGTGGCCGGGGTGGACGTGGCGAGCGCCCTAAGGCCCTTGGCCTTTGGCCTCATCATCGTCCTCTTCTTGATGTTTGAGCCCCGGGGCCTTTACAACTGGTGGCGCATCGTGCGAAGCTACTTCCGCACCTGGCCCTTCAAGTACTAGGCAACCCCCCGCATAGGGGTTGGCAATGGGAGGTGAGGCGCATGCGCAAACTCGGATTCGGTCTTTTGGCGGCGGTGGGGCTGGCCTTGGGCCAGCAGCAGGTGAGCATCCTCTGGTCCGGGGCCATCACCGGCCCCACCTCGGACGCAGGGGCCCCTTACGGGGCGGCGGTGGAGGACTACTGCAAGTACGCCAACGAGCGAAAGCTCATCCCCGGGGTGGTCCTGAACTGCCTGGTCCGGGACGACCAGTACAACAACGCCAACACCCAGCGCTTCTTTGAGGAGGCCTTGGACCGCTTCAAGATTCCCGTCTTCCTCTCCTACGCCACGGGGGCCAACCTACAGCTCAAGAACCTGATCCAGGAGGTCAAGGTGGTGACCATCCCGGCCTCCATGCACGTGGAGCTCATCGATCCCCCCAACAACGACTACTTCTTCATCCCCACCTCCACCTATTCGGAGCAGGTGGTGGCCCTCCTGGAGTACATCGCCAAGCAGAAGAAGGGGGCGAAGGTGGCCCTGGTGGTCCACCCCTCCCCCTTCGGACGGGCCCCGGTGGGGGATGCCCGCAAGGCGGCCCAGCAGCTGGGGATCCAGATCGTGGACGTGCAGGAGGTGGGGGCGGGCAACCTGGACAACACCGCCTTGCTCAAGCGGTTTGAGCAGGCAGGGGTGGAGTACATCGTCCACCAGAACGTGGCCGGCCCCGTGGCCAACATCCTGAAAGACGCCAAGCGCCTGGGCTTGGACAAGAAGATGCGCCAGCTCGGGGCCCACTACACGGGAGGGCCGGACCTCATCAAGCTGGCCGGGGATGCCGCGGAGGGGTTCCTCTGGGCCACCAGCTTTTACATGTTCCACGAGGATGCGCCGGGCATCCGGTTGCAGAAGGAGCTGGGCCAGAAGTATGGGCGGCCCCAGGCCATCGTGGAGAGCGTGAACTACACCAACGGCATGCTGGCCACGGCCATCGCCGTGGAGGCCATGCGGCGGGCCCAGGAGCGCTTCAAGCGCATCACCAACGACACCGTGTACCAGGCCATCGTGGGGATGAACGGGCCGAACGCCTTCAAGCCGGGCTTCGCCGTTTCCACCAAGCAGGGTATTGAGATTGACTTCACCAAGAGCGAGCACACGGGAGCGGAGGGCCTCCGGATCCTCGAGGCCAAGGGCGGCCGCTTCGTCCCCGTGACCGAGCCCTTCACCTCGGCCCTCTTCCGCAAGGTGCACTACGGGAAGTAGACCCTCTGGCCCGGGGGGGACCTCCCCGGGCCTTTCCCCTGACCATGAGCCTGAACCCCACGCGCCCTGAAGACCTAGGTCCCATCCTCCTCCTGGTCAACAACATTGAGGTGGTGTACCACGACATCATCCAGGTGCTCCGCGGGGTCTCCCTGAAGGTGCCCCAAGGCCACATCACGGCCCTCCTGGGCCCCAACGGGGCGGGGAAGACCACCACCCTTCGCGCCATCTCCGGCCTCCTCATCCCCGAGGACGGGGAGGTGGTGCGGGGGGAGATCCTCTACCAGGGGGAGCCCATCCAGGGCCGCCCCCCGGAGGAGATCGTCCGGCGGGGGATCGTGCAGGTGCTGGAGGGCAGGCGGGTCTTCAAGCACCTGACGGTGGAGGAGAACCTGCGGGTAGGCACCCTCACGCGCAAGGACGCCCACCACCTCAAGGAAGAGCTGGAGCGCATCTACCACTACTTTCCCCGCCTGGCCGACCTCAGGAACCGCCTGGCGGGCTACTGCTCCGGGGGGGAGCAGCAGATGATCGCCATCGGCCGGGCGCTTCTCGCCAAGCCCAGGCTGCTCCTCCTGGACGAGCCCTCTCTAGGCCTTGCCCCCCTCCTCGTGCGGGAGATCTTTGACATCGTGGCCCGGGTCAACGCGGAGGAAGGGGTCACCGTCTTGGTGGTGGAGCAGAACGCCAAGGTGGCCCTTTCCATCGCCCACTACGGCTACATCATGGAGACGGGGCGTATCGTCTTGGAAGGAGACCGGGACTACCTTTTGGAGAACCCGGATGTGCAGGAGTTCTACCTAGGGGTGGCCAAGGGGGGCGGCCGCAAGAGCTTCAAGGAGGTGAAGGCCTACAAGAGGCGGAAGCGGTTCATGTAGGCGCCCCCCGGCTCCTTGACGAGAACTTGATAACGCAGTATCGTTATTGCCGTGTGGGCCCTGGAGGTGCAAGGCCTCTCGGTGCGCTTTGGGGAGTTCCAGGCCCTGGAGGGGGTTTCCTTTAGGGTGCCCGAGGGGGCATTCGTGGCCATCGTGGGCCCCAACGGGGCGGGGAAGAGCACCCTCTTGAAGGCGGTGCTGGGCCTCGTGCCCTTCCGGGGGGAGGTGCGGGTCTACGGGCGCCCCCTGGCCGAGGCCGAGCCCCTCTGGTTTGGGTACGTGCCCCAGATCAAGACCTTTGACCGCACCTTCCCCGCTTTGGCCCTGGAGCTGGTGGCCACGGGGCTTCTGCGGCGCTGGCCCTTTAGGCTTTCCCCCGAGGTGCGGCGGAAGGCCCAGGCGGCCTTGGAGCGGGTGGGGGCGGGGGCCTTGGCGGAGCGCTCCCTGGGGCGGCTTTCCGGGGGCCAGCTCCAGCGGGTCTACCTGGCCCGGGCCCTCATCCGCAACCCCCGCCTCCTCCTCCTGGACGAGCCCGCCACCGGGGTGGACCGGGTGGGGGAGGTGGACCTCTACCGCTACCTCGAGGCCTACCAGAAGGCCTCGGGCGCCACGGTCCTCATGATCACCCACGACTGGGAGGCGGCCCACCACGCCAGCCACGTGCTGGTCCTGAACCGCCGGGTGGTGGGGTTTGGCCCCCCGGAGCGGGCCCTCACCGAGGAGTGCCTGCGCCAGGCCTTTGGCCACCTGGGCCACGCCCACGGGCTTTATGTGGGAGGGGAGCGTGCTTGAAGCCCTGGCCTACCCCTTCTTTCAGCGGGCCCTCCTGGCGGGCCTCTTGGCGAGCCTCCTCACCGGCCTTCTCTCCCCCTTTGTGGTGCAAAGGCGGCTCTCCTTCCTGGGGGACGGCCTGGCCCACGCCGCCTTCGCCGGGGTGGCCCTGGGGCTCTTCCTCCGGGGGGAACCCCTCTACTTCGCCCTCCCCTTCACCTTCCTGGTGGCCTTGGCCATCACTTACGTGAAGGAGAAGACGGAGCTTTCCGAGGACACGGCCATCGGGGTTTTCTTCGCCCTCTCCGTGGCCCTGGGGGCGATCTTCCTGGCCAAGGCCCGGGGCTACGTGGGGGACGCCATGGGCTACCTCTTCGGCTCCTTGCTGGCGGTGGGGCCCTCAGACCTTGGGGCCATCGGCCTTCTCCTCGGGGTGGCCCTTTTCCTCCTCCCCCTTTGGGGGCCCTTGGCCTACGCCACCTTTGACCGGGAGCTGGCCCTGGCGGACCGGGTGCCGGTGGTGCGGCACGACTACCTGCTTGCCGGTTTCCTGGCGGTGAGCCTGGTCCTGGCGGTGAAGGTGGTGGGCCTCATCCTGGTGGCGGCCTTCCTGGTCATCCCCGGAGCGGCGGCCAGGCTCCTCGCCCGCACCTTCGCGGGCCTTGCCCTCCTTTCCCTCCTGCTTTCGGCCCTTTCCACCCTCCTGGGCCTCTTCCTCTCCTTTGTGTGGGACTGGCCCAGCGGGGCCAGCGTGGTCCTCGTCCAGGCCTTCCTCTTCGCCTTGGCCTTCGCAAAAACCCTATTCTCGGGCGGGAAATAGGGGTATACTGGGGCCATGTGGGTTTCCACGAAAGCCCAGTATGGCCTCCGCGCCCTGGTGGAGATCGGGCTTCGCGCCCCGGAGGCCGTGCCCTTGAAGGAGGTGGCCGAGGCCCAGGGCATCAGCCAGCACTACCTGGAGCAGATCGCCGCCCAGCTCCGCCGCGCGGGGTTCATCCGCTCCGTGCGCGGGGCCAAGGGGGGCTACCGCCTGGCCCGCCCTCCGGAGCGGGTGACGGCCCTGGAGGTGGTGGAGGCCCTGGAGGGGAGCCTGGCCCCGGTATCCTGCATAGAGGACCCCGAGTCCTGCGCCAAGGTGGGGCAGTGCTCCACCGAGCTCCTCTGGAAGCGGGTGGACCTGGCCATGCGCCAGGTCTTGGGGGGTACCAGCCTCCAGGACCTCATCGAGGAGCGGAAGCTCATTGAGGCCAGGCGCCTCATCCAGCTCCAGCCCGCCAGCTGATGGTCTACCTGGACTACGCCGCCACCACGCCCCTGGACCCGGAGGTACGGGAGGCCATGCGGGGGGTGGAGGGGGTCTTCGGCAACCCCTCCAGCGTTCACCGCTTCGGCCAGGAGGCCCGGAGGGTGTTGGAGGGGGCCCGGGAGAAGGTGGCCCGCCTCCTCGGGGTGCGCCCCCGGGAGGTGGTCTTCACCGCCTCGGGGTCCGAGGCGGACGCCTTGGCGCTTCTGGGCGTGGCCCTGGCCCGGGGCAGGGGGCATGTGGTGAGCACGGAGGTGGAGCACGCCGCCGTGCTCGGGGCCTTGCGGCTTTTGGAGCGCCTGGGCTTCGCCGTGACCCGCCTGAAGCCCGACCGGTACGGCCTGGTCTACCCCGACCAGGTGGAGGAGGCCCTCCGCCCCGACACCTTCTTGGTGAGCGTCATGGCCGCCAACAACGAGCTCGGCACCCTCTACCCGGTGCGGGAGATCGCCCGGGTGGCCCACGCCCACGGGGCCCTCTTCCACACGGACGCGGTGCAGGCCATCGGCCAGGTGCCCTTTAGCGTGGAGGAAGTGGGGGCGGACCTGGTGTCCCTGAGCGCCCACAAGTTCTACGGGCCCAAGGGGGTGGGGGCCCTCCTGGTGCGCCAGGGGGTGGACCTCCTCCCCCTGGTGCCGGGGAAGCAGGAGGGGGGGAGGCGGGGGGGGACCCCAAGCCCCGTCCTGGCCCACGGGATGGCGGTGGCCCTGGAGAAGGCCCTTAGGCTCCTCCCCGAGGAGTCCCGGAGGCTTCCCGCCCTGAGGGGGCGCCTCGAGGCGGGCCTCCTGGCCGTGGCGGGGGTGGAGCTGAACGGCCACCCCGAGCACCGCCTGCCCAAGCTGGTGAACGTCACCGTGAAGGGGGCGGACGGGGAGGCCTTGCTCCTGGCCATGGACCTCCTGGGGGTGGCGGTCTCCTCCGGTTCCGCCTGCAGCGCGGGAAGCCTCGAGCCCTCCCACGTCCTCCTGGCCATCGGCCGGAGCCCCGCCGAGGCCAAGGCCTCCCTGCGCTTCTCCCTGGGGCGCTTCACCACCGAGGCCGAGGTGGACCGGGCGGTGGAGGTCTTCCGGGAAGCGGTGGCCCGGGCCCGGAGGTAGGGCCCTTCCCTTGCCGGGGCCCCCATGGGGTGGCATTAAGCGCCCGCACCTCCCTTCCTCAAGACGGGGCGCCTCGGCTAGGACCACGGGGACCCCTTTTGGGGCCTAGAGCCAGAGCGGGGTACTTAACCCTGCCGCTTGGTGAACTCCTCCCTGAGCTCCCGCTTGAGGATCTTGCCCACGCTAGACTTGGGGAGGCTATCGCGGAACTCTAGGATGCGGGGGACCTTGTAGGCGGCGAGGTTTTGGCGGCAGAAGGCTTCGATGTCCTTTTCCGTGACCTTGCCCCGGTAGTCGGGTTTGAGGACGAGGAAGGCGGCCACGGTTTCCCCGCGGTAGGGGTCTGGGAGGCCCAGCACGGCGGCTTCTTGGACGGCGGGGTGCTGGTAGAGGACTTCTTCCACTTCCCTGGGGTAGATGTTGTAGCCGCCGGCGATGATCATGTCTTTTTTGCGGTCCACGATGTAGAAGTAGCCGTCCTCGTCCATTTTGGCCATGTCGCCGGTGTGGAGCCAGCCGTTTTTGAGGGTTTTTTGGGTTTCCTCGGGGCGGTTCCAGTAGCCTTTCATGACGTTGGGGCCTTGGACGAGGAGTTCGCCCACCTCGCCCGGGGGTACCTCCTTCCCCTCCTCGTCCACCACCTTGGCCTCCACGCTGGGCAGGGGCAGGCCGATGGAGCCTTTTCTCACCTCCCCCAGCACCGGGTTGGAGTGGGTGACGGGGCTGGCCTCGGAGAGGCCGTAGCCTTCGATGAGCCGGGCCCCAGTGATCTCCTCGAAGCGCTTGGCCACCTCGAGGGGCAAGGGGGCGGCCCCCGAGAGGCAGATGCGGATGCTCTTGACGTTCCGCCTTTCTATGCCGGGGAAGTGGTTGAAGGCCACGTAGAGGGTGGGGACCCCGGGGAAGTGGGTGACCCGGTGTTTCTCTATGGCCTCCACGATGGCCTTGATCTCGGGCCTTGGCAGGAGGACGATCTTGTAGCCCGAGAAGAGGCCATAGTTCATGGCCACGGTCATCCCGTAGACGTGGAAGAAGGGCAAGGCCCCCAGCATCACCCCCTTGCCCGCAAGCTCCTTGGAGGTGGGGTCCCAGGCGTCAATCTGGAGGACGTTGGCCACGAGGTTTTTGTGGGTGAGCATGGCGCCCTTGGCCACGCCGGTGGTCCCCCCGGTGTACTGCAGGAGGGCCAGATCCTCGGGGTCCGAGGGGTGGGGGGTGGCGGGGGGGCTTTGCAGCAGGCGGGTAAAGGCGTGGAAGCCCTCCCCTTTGGGAAAGCCCAAGGGGAGCTTGTCCCGCCTGGCCTTCAGGGGGTAGAGGAGGTTCTTGGGGAAGGGGAGGAAGTCCTTGATGCCCGTGACCACGGTGCGCCGCACCGGGGTCTCCCCTTGGACCTCCAGGAAGCGGGGCAGGAGGTGATCCAGGATCACCAGGGTCTCGGCCCCCGAGTCCGCCAGCTGGTGGCGGAGCTCCCTCGGGGTGTAGAGGGGGTTCACGTTCACCCCCACTCCCCCGGCCAGGAGGGTGCCGAAGAAGGCGATGACGAACTGGGGGGAGTTGGGGAGCATGAGGGCCACCCGGTCCCCGGGCCTTACCCCCAGGTCCTTAAGCCCCTGGGCGAAGCGTCGGGAAAGCTCCCATAGCTCGGCGTAGCTCAGGGTCTTCCCCAGAAACTCCAGGGCCACGTGGTTGGGGTAGCGCTTGGCGCTTTCCTCCAGGAAGCGCCAGAGGGGAATGGGCGGGACGCTGATCTCCGCGGGTACGCCGGGATCGTAGCGGTTGAGCCAGGGTTTGGAGCCTGTTTGGGCCATCTTGACCTCCTTCAGGCCCAGGCTACCAAAAACTTTATACCGCGTTCAAGACCCGGGCCCGGTGTAGCATGGGTGGGGAGGTTTCCTATGCGCTTCCGCGACCGCAGGCACGCCGGAGCCCTTCTGGCCGAGGCCTTGAAACCCCTGGGCCTCGAGGCCCCCGTGGTCCTAGGCATCCCCCGGGGCGGGGTGGTGGTGGCGGACGAGGTGGCGAGGCGCTTGGGAGGGGTGCTGGACGTGGTCCTGGTGCGCAAGGTGGGGGCTCCCGGCAACCCCGAGTTCGCCTTGGGGGCGGTGGGGGAGAAGGGGGAGCTCGTTTTGAAGCCCTACGCCCTGCAGTACGCGGATTCCAGCTACCTGGAGCGGGAGGCCGCCCGGCAGAAGGACGTGATCCGCAAGCGGGCGGAGCGCTACCGCAGGGTGCGGCCCAAGGTGCCCCTGGCCGGCCGGGACGTGGTGCTGGTGGACGACGGCATCGCCACCGGCTCCACCATGGAGGCGGCCTTGGGGGTGGTGCTCGCGGAGAAGCCCCGCCGGGTGGTGGTGGCGGTGCCCGTGGCCAGCCCGGAGGTGGCGGAAAGGCTGAAGGCGCGGGCGGAGGTGGTGGCCCTCTCCACCCCGCCGGACTTCGCCGCCGTGGGGGCTTACTACATGGACTTCGGTGAGGTCACGGACGAAGAGGTGGAGGGCCTTCTGCTACAATGGGCGGCATGAAGCCTGTGGTGAAGCAGGCCGCGAGCGTGGAAGCCCGTCCCGTGGAGAGGGGGGAAAGGGCCTTCATCCAGGTGCTCATCGGCCCTGAGGACGGGGCGCCCCACTTCATCACCCGCAAGTTCACCATCCTGCCCGGAGGCCGCATCCCCAAGCACAAGCACCCCACCATTGAGCACGAGCAGTTCGTCCTTTCCGGGCGCATGAAGGTGCTGTTGGGCGACGAGGTGAAGGAGGTGGCCGCCGGCCAGGCGGTGTACATCCCCCCCGACACCCCTCACGCCTACGTGAACGAGGGGGGGGAGCCCGTGGAGTTCCTCTGCGTCATCCCCAAGACCAGCGCCTACGCCACGGAGTGGCTGGAGGACTAAGGCACCGCTTCTCAACACCCCGACGAGGCGGAAGCCTCGCCGGGGTGTTTAGCCCGGGAAAGCCCCCCTGGGTCCCCATGCTGGCTTGGGCCAGCATGGAGTGGTGTTAGGCCCGCACCTCCTGCCGCTGGAAGGCCACGTAGGCCAGGGTGAAGAGGAGGACGGAGAGGGCGAAAAGCCCCGTGAGCTGGGGCCAGATGAGGAGGAGGCTCTGGCCCAGGGGTAGGGGGGTGCCCAGCACGGCCCCCTCCAGCTGGGTGATGAGGATGGGGCCCAGGGAGCGGACCGCCGGGTTGAGGAGGGCGGTGAGGCTCTCGGCGTAGAGGGTGTTGGGGGAAAGCCGGGAGACCCAGAGGGCCAGGTTGGCCTGCCGGAGTTGGCTTTCCGGGTCAAAGGGGTCGGCCCGGAGGAGGAGGGCGTTCGCCGCCAGGTCGGTGAGGATGGGGAAGAAGACCGCGAAGAAGAGCCAGACCCCTATGGCCGCCAAGGCGGCGGTGGCCGGCTGGCGGAAGAGCACGGAGAAGAGGAGGCCGAGGGCCAACCACACCCCCGCGTAGAATAGGGTGGCCAGGAGGAAGAGGAAGGAGCGGGCCATCTCCTCGGCCTCGGGGGGCACCCCCAGGGTGAAGAGGCCCAGGCCCACCACCAGGAGGAAGAGGGCCAGGAGGAGCACCGCCAGGGTGCCGAGGCCCGCCAGGAACTTGCCGAAGAGAAGGGCATCCCGGTAGATGGGTTGGGAGAGGACGCGGGAAAGCGTCCCCCGGGCGTACTCCCCGTTCACCGCGTCAAAGGCCAGGGCGATGGCCGCCAGGGGGACGAAGAAGGAGAGGAAACCCACGAAGGAGGGCAGGGGGTCTTGGGCCGTGGTGAGGAGCTTGAGGTAGAGGTAGGGGTCCTCCCCCACCGTCTGGCGCAGGGTCTGGGTGCCGGTATAGACGGCGGCCAGGGCGGAGAGGAGGATAAGGGCTTCCAGAAACCGCATCCTAAGCCCCGTGAGGTGGTCGGCCATCTCCTTGAAGAAGACGGCCCAAAGCCCGGTCCAGGGGGAGCCCTCACGCCGCATGGCCCACCTCCTTGAAGTAGTGGGCGTAGACCTCGTCCAGGCTGGGGCGGCGGAGGGCGAGGCTGAGGAGGGTGCCCCGCTCCACCGCCACCCGGGCCAGCTCGGGGCGCAGGTCCCGGCTGGCCAGGACCCGGTAGCGCCCCCCTTCCGCCTCCACCCGCGCCACCCCTTCCAGGCTCCGGAAGGCGGCCTCGAGGCCCGGCTCCGCCTCCAAGAGGATCTCGTACCCGCCCCCGAGGACCTTCTCCGCCAGTTCCTCCACCGTGCCCAGAAGGGCCAGGCGGCCCTTGTGGAAGAGCCCCACCCGGTCGCAGATCTCCTGCACCTGGTGCAGGAGGTGGCTGGAGAGGAGGATGGTGATCCCCTCGGCCTTCAGGTCCTTGATGAGCCCCAAAAACTCCCGGGCCGCCTCCGGGTCCAGGCCCAGGGTGGGCTCGTCCAGGATGGCCACCCGGGGGCGCTTGAGGAGCACCTCCGCCAGGCCCAGGCGCTGGCGCATGCCCCGGCTGAAGGCGGCCACCTTCCGTTCCCGCACCTCCCAAAGCCCCATGCGCCTTAGCACCTCCTCAATGCGGGCTTTGGCCTCGCCCTCGGGGAGGCCCAGGAGGCGGCTGGTGTAGCGCAGGTTTTCCCAGGCGGTGAGTTCCCCGTAGAAGCCCACCTGGTCCGGGAGGTAGCCCACCCTGGCCTTCACCTTCAAGGGCTCCCGCATGGGGTCTAGGCCCAGCACCCGCGCCTCCCCCAAGGTGGGCTCGGTGAGGCCCAGGAGCATGAGGATGGTGGTGGT
Source organism: Thermus sp. FJN-A (assembly GCF_054655095.1). NCBI lineage: Bacteria > Thermotogati > Deinococcota > Deinococci > Thermales > Thermaceae > Thermus > Thermus sp. FJN-A. Next base: position 68,194 of record NZ_BAAHSC010000163.1, on the reverse strand, counting down.
CTTCCCCGAGCCGTTGGGGCCCAGGAGGCCGAAGACCTCCCCCTCCTCCACCTCCAGGTTCAGGTCTTCCACGGCCACCACCTTGCCGTAGCGCTTGGTGAGGCCATGGGTCGCGATGACCGCCATGCTACCTCCGGCCGAAGCGGTTCACGGCGAAGCCCAGCACCAGGAGGGCCACGGCCATGATGCCCACCCCCACCAGGCCCCAGAGGCTGGAGCGCACCACGGTGGCCCGGTAATCCAGGCTCTGGCTTACCCCCTCGTCCCCGGAGAGGCTCAGGGTCACCATGTAGTCCCCGGTGACCGCCTTGGGGGAGGGCTTGATGCGGGCGGTGACCTCCGCCTCCTGGCCGGGCTCCAGGGCCTCCAGCTTCTCGGGCTCAAACTTCACCTCCCAGCCCGAGGGCTCCATGGCGCTGAAGGAGAGGTTCTTGGCAGGGGCGCTCCCCTCGTTCTTGAGGAGCAGCTTCACCTGGTTCTCCCGGCCCGCCACCACCTGGCCGGAGAGCCGGCCTTCCTTAGTGGTGAAGCGCACCTCGGGCCGTCCCGTGACCTCCAGGGTGAGGCCGAGCTCCGCCTTGGCCTCCCCGGCCACCGCCCGCACGGTGAGCCCGTAGGTGTCCGCCTTGGTGTCTTTGGGCAGGGAGACCTCCACGTCCAGGTCCCGGCTCTCCCCGGCCTTGATGGGGAGGCTCGTCACCTGCTGGCTGGCGAAGGCGGGGGTGAAGGTTACCTGGAAGCCCTTGGGGGCCTCGTACTCCAAGGAGACGAGGAGGTCCCGGTCCGACTCGTTCCGCAGGGTGACCCGGTAGCGGAAGGAGCTGGTGGGCGGGCCCTTGAGGATGGGGAGTTCGGCCTCGAGGCCCAGGCGCTGGGGGAGCCCCTGGCCCACCACCAAGGCGATGGGCAGGGTGGCGGTGTGCCCCAGGCCCTCGGCCCGCACCAGGAAGCGGTAGGTGCCGGGCTTGGCCTCCTTGGACGGCTGCAGGCGCAGGGTGAGGGTGGCCTCCCCATCGGGGGCCAGGTAGACGGCGCGCACCAGCCTGCCGCCCCCGATGAGGCTCGCCTGCCACCCCGGGGCGGCCTCGGCCACGGCCAGGCGCACCACCCCGGGGGGGAGGCCGTGGTTCTTCACCGTCAGGGTCAGGTTCACGCTCTCCCCGGGTTGGACCCCGATCTCCGGGTACGGGGTGCCCAGGGAGAGGCCGCGGAAGCCTTGCGCCAGGGCCAGGGAAAGCGCCAGGAGGAACAGGGGGATAAGCTTGCGCACCATACCTAAGCCTCCTCCTATTAAGGCTAGGGGGGAAGGATGAGCCCGAAATGAAACCCCCGGGGCGCGCCCGGGGGCGGGGGGAGGCGGCTTAGCCCACCCGGGCCTCGAGGTACTCCCGCTCGCCCAGGACGATCTGGCGGGCCAGCTCGGGGTCCTTGGGGAACTCCTTGCCCCGGTTGATCATGTAGGTCTCGTAGCGGCCTATCTCAAAGACCTCGGTGAGCTTGCGCAGCACCTGGGCCATGTCAAAGGCCTTGCAGGAGAAGATGTCGATGGAGAGGAAGCGCTTCTTGGGGAAGGTGTGGATGGCGATGTGGCTCTCGGCGATGATCACCACCCCCGTCACCCCGTCCTCCCCCTCGGGCCCGTAGCTGTAGACGAAGGGGGGAAGCACCTTGGTCATCTCCATTTCCTCGGGGAGCTCGTCCAGGACGCGGCGCACCAGCTCGGCGTCCCGGAGCTTAGCGGGGTTGGCATCGTAGCCATCCACCATCAGATGTGGACCGAATCCGAAGAGTTCCACCATGACCACCTCCTTCCCGTGCCCCCCGGGGTATCCCCCCACGGCACGCCCCCCATTATGCCCCCCCCCTCCCCCCCCTGTCAATACCTCGTCTCCTGGCGGGAAATCCCCCCTTGCGCCTTTGGGGTTTTTTCCCTGGGGGCCTGGGCGGGGGGTGAGGGGTAAAGGAGCCTTCCGCCCGGGCTTCCGATACCCCCTTTGGGTATGCTCGGGGGCGAATGGGCTTCCCCACGCAAAGCCAGCCCAATGAGGGTGTTATGATAGACCCCGGCAAGGAGGTGCCATGTATAGGGGAAGAGAAGGGCAGTGGGCGTTCTACCTGCACCGGATCTCGGGCCTGGGCATCCTGGTCTTCCTCATGCTCCACGTGGCCAACATTTCCAGCGCCATGTGGGGGCCGGAGGTGTCCAACGCCCTCATGAGGTTCTACCACCAGCCCGTGTTCCAGGTGGGGCTTTTGCTCCTCATCGCCGGGGTGCTCTACCACGGGTTCAACGGGCTCCGGATCATCCTCATGGACTTCACCGCCTGGGGGGTGCGCTACCAGCGGCAGCTTTGGTACGCGGTTTGGGTGCTCTTCGTGGTCTTCTACCTGCCTTTTCTGGTGAAGATCGGAGGCGGCATCCTGGGAGGGGGTCATGGCGATTAAGTCCAAGCGCTACGCGGAGGCCAGGCTCGAGGCCAGCACCAACCTGGAGCTCTACTGGTGGGTCTTCATGCGCATCTCCGGGGTGGTCCTGGTCTTCTTGCTCATCGGCCACATGTGGATGAACGCGGTGGTGGCCGACCTCAACTCCATTGACTACGACTACGTGGCCAAGAGACTTTCCCAGACCACCTGGAGGGTCTACGACTGGCTGATCCTGGCCCTGGGCCTTTTGCACGGGGCCAACGGGCTTCGCTACGTCCTGGACGACTGGGTGCGCGATCCTTCCCGGCGCTTCTGGACCAAGGTGGTGCTCTACGGCCTCATCGCCTTCCTCTTCTTCCTGGGGAGCCTTTCCCTGTTCAACCACGATTTCGGGGTGAAGTGATATGGCGCACAGACACGAGGTCATCGTGGTGGGCGCGGGCGGGGCGGGCCTCGCCACCGCCCTTTACGCGGCCAGGGAGGGTGCGGACGTGGCGGTGGTCACCAAGCTCTACCCCACGCGGAGCCACACCGGAGCGGCGCAAGGGGGCATAGGGGCCGCCCTGGGCAACGTGGAGGAGGACCACTGGGAGTGGCACATGTTTGACACGGTGAAGGGGGGGGACTACCTCACCGACCAGGACGCCGCCGAGGTCTTCGCCAAGGAAGTGATCGAGGCGGTGATTGAACTGGAGCACATGGGCCTCCCCTTTGACCGCCTCCCCAGCGGCAAGATCGCCCAGCGGCGCTTCGGGGGCCACACCAAGGACTGGGGGAAGGCCCCGGTGCACCGGGCGGCCCACGCCGCCGACCGCACGGGGCACATGATCCTCCAGACCCTCTACCAGCAGTGCGTGAAGGCGGGCATCACCTTCTACAACGAGTTCCACGTCACTGACGTCATCATTGAGGACGGGGTGGCCAAGGGCCTCGTGGCCCTGGAGCTCGCCACCGGGGAGCTCCACCTCTTCCAGGCCAAGGCCATCGTCATCGCCTCCGGGGGCTTTGGCCGCATCTACAAGGTGACCTCCAACGCCTACACCCTCACCGGGGACCTGCAGGCCATCCTCTACCGCAAGGGGCTTCCCCTGGAGGACATGGAGTTCTACCAGTTCCACCCCACGGGGCTTTACCCCCTGGGCATCCTCCTCACCGAGGGGGCCCGGGGCGAAGGGGGAATCCTCCGGAACGCCCTGGGAGAGCGCTTCATGGAGCGCTACGCCCCCACCATCAAGGACCTGGCCCCAAGGGACATGGTCTCCCGGGCCATGTACCTGGAGGTGCGGGAAGGGAGGGGCGTGGGCCCCAAGAAGGACCACGTCCTCTTGGACCTCACCCACCTGCCCCCCGAGGTCATTGAGAAGAAGCTCCCCGACATCACCGAGTTCAGCCGCATCTACCTGGGGGTGGACCCCTTGAAGGAGCCGGTCCCGGTGATGCCCACCGCCCACTACGCCATGGGGGGGATTCCCACCACCCTCTGGGGCCAGGTGATCAAGGACGAGAAGAACACCGTGGTCCCCGGCCTCTACGCCGCCGGGGAGGCGGCCTGCGTGAGCCTCCACGGGGCGAACCGCCTGGGGACGAACTCCTTGGGAGACCTGGTGGTCTTCGGGCGCCGCGCGGGGATCCACGCGGCCCGTTTCGCCAAGGACGCCGACTACCACGAGCTCACCGAGGAGCACCTGGGGGAGAGCCGGGAGCGCATCCAGCGCATCAAGAACTCCACCGGGAAGGAGCGGGTGGCCGTGCTCCGCGCCGAGCTGCAGCAGACCATGATGGACCACGCCTCCGTCTTCCGCACGGGGGAGCTTTTGCAAAAGCAGGTGGAGATCCTGAAGGAGCTCATGGACCGCTACAAGCGGATCTCCATCGACGACAAGGGGGACGCCTACAACACCGAGCTCGTGGAGGCCCTGGAGCTCGGGTACCTCCTGGAGGTTTCCGAGGCCCTGGTGCACTCCGCCTTAAACCGCACCGAGTCCCGGGGGGCCCACGCCCGCGAGGACTACCCGGAGCGGGACGACCAGAACTGGCTCAAGCATACCCTGGCCTACAAGGTGGAAGACGGCAAGGTGGCCTTCCGCTACAAGCCCGTGGTCCTGGGCCGCTTTGAGCCCAAGGCCCGCACCTACTAGGAGGGGGCATGCAGGTTACCCTGAAGATCCTCCGCTTTGACCCCGAAAAGGACCCGAAGCCCACCTGGCACACCTACCAGGTGGAGGCCGAGCCCTGGGATAGGGTCCTGGACCTCCTGCACAAGGTGAAGTGGGACCAGGACGGCACCTTGGCCTTCCGGAGGAGCTGCGGCCACGGCATCTGCGGCTCGGACGCCATGCTCATCAACGGCAGGAACCGCCTGGCTTGCAAGACCCTGGTTCGGGACCTGGGAAGCGTGATTACCGTGGAGCCCATCCGGGGCCTCCCGGTGGAGAAGGACCTCATCGTGGACATGGAGCCCTTCTTCGCCGCCTACCGGGCGGTGAAGCCCTTCCTCATCAACGACGAGCCGCCCCCCCAGAGGGAGAGGCTCCAGTCCCCGGAGGAGCGGGAGCGGTTTGACCACGGCACCAAGTGCATCCTCTGCGCCAGCTGCACCACCAGCTGCCCCGTCTTCTGGGTGAACGGCGCCTACCTGGGCCCGGCGGCCATCGTCCAGGCCCACCGCTTTATCTTTGACTCCCGCGACCGGGGCAAAAGGGAGCGCTTCAAGGCCTTGGGCTCGGGGAGTGGGGTGTGGCGGTGCCGCACCGCCTACAACTGCACCGAGGCCTGCCCCCGGGAGATCCCCGTGACCCAGCTCATTGAGGAGGTGAAGCGGGCCATCCTCTTCGACCGGTTTTAGGGAGCCTGCCCCCACCGCGGCCCGCTTCCCTTGCCGCGGTGGGGGGTCTTCTAGGGGGTCAGGCGGTGCCGGTCCCGGGGGAAGGCCCGGGCGTAGCGCACGTTGGGAAGGCCCAAAAGCTTCTGGGTGAGGCGCTCGGCCCCGATGGCGAAGCCCCCATGGGGGGGCATCCCGTACTTGAAGACCTCCAGGTAGCCCTGGAAGCCCTCGGGGTCCATCCCCTTGGCCCGTAGGCTTTCCAAAAGCTCCGGGTAGAGGTGGATGCGCTGGCCCCCCGAGGTGATCTCCAGGCCGCGGAAGAGGAGGTCAAAGCTCCGGGTGGTGCCGTCCGGTTCCGGGTAGGTGTAAAAGGGCCTGAGGGCGCGGGGGTAGCGGGTGACGAAGAGCCAGTCCGAGCCCCAGCGTTCCTTGGCGTACCGGCCCAGGAGGCGCTCCGCCTCCTCGGAGAGGTCCTGGCCCGCGGGGTAGCCGAGCTCCTCTCGGAGGAGCCTCCGGGCCTCGGCGTGGGTGAGGCGGGGGACGTCCTGGGGGAAGGAGGGCCAGTCCGCCCCCAGGAGGCGGACCTCGTTCCCTGCCTTGCTCAAGGCCTCCTCCAGCATCTCGGCGAGAAGCGCTTCCTCCAGCCGCATAAGTTCCTCTTCGCTTGCGATGAAGCCCATCTCCACGTCCAGGGAGAGGTACTCGTTCAGGTGGCGGCTGGTGTTGTGCTCCTCCATGCGCCATACCGGGGCCACCTCGTAGACCCGCTCGAAGACCCCCACCATGATCTGCTTGTAGAGCTGGGGGGACTGGGCCAGGTAGGCCCGTTTCTCAAAGTAGTCCACCCCAAAGAGGCCGCTTCCCCCTTCGGCCCCGGCCCGCACCACCTTGGGGGTGAAGATCTCCGTGAAGTCCTGGCGGTCCAGGTAGCGCCGAAAACCCCGCACCAGGGCTGCCTGGACCTTGAGGGGTGCGCGGGCCTTTTCCCCCCGGAGGGTGACGTAGCGGTACTCCAGGAGGGTGTCGGGGTGGGCCCGCCATTCCTCCTTGGGGATCTCCACCGGGGTGGGCTCGAGGGCGGGGGAGAGGACCTCCATGGCCTGGGCCTGGACCTCGAGGCCCCCCGGGGCCTTGGGGTTCTCCACCACCACCCCCCGCACCCTTAGGGAGGACTCGGGGAGGGGCAGCCTCTGTCCCCCCGTCACCACCTGCACCACCCCGCTTCGGTCCCGCAGAAGGAGGAACTGCACCTTCCCCAGGTCCCGCCGCCAGTGCAGGAAGCCCATGACCTCCACCTCTTGGCCCACGTGTTCCTTTAGTTCCCTTACCAGGACGCGCATGCCTCCTCCTTAAGCCTTGACCCCCCCGGCCATGGGGAGCCGGGGGGGCCTGTGTCCTCGCCCCCCTTAGCGGTCGTTGTTGCGAAGGCGCGGGCGCATGTTGGGCCTAAGTTTAGGGGTTTGTGCCCCCGAGGTCAAGCGCTTCAAAGGCCCGGACCAGGCTGGGCAGGTCTTCGGGCCGGGCCACGGCGAAGAAGTTCTCTTCCAGCTCGTACCTGGCCGCCCACTCCCCCTCCACCCCCAGGAGGTGGAGGGGCCGGGCCTCCTCCCGCAGGAGGCGCTTGCGCCGCAGGCGGAGGTCCCCCTTTTCCGAGTAGAAGACCTGGTAGACCACGCCCCCCCGGCGCTTCTCCCCGTAAAAGCCCCCCTGGATGGGGCTCACCTCGTAGCCCAGGGCCTCAAGGGCCTCCATGGACCACCTCCAAGGCCGTGGAGTCTTCCAACACGATCTCGTAATACCCCGCGTAGAGGACGATGCGCCCCCGGGCCCGCACCACCTTGCCCAGGTAGCTTCCGGGGAAGGGTTGCAGGAAGAGGCCGTAGCTCCGGGGGAAGACCACCAGGCGCAGGTCGCTTTCCCCCGGGCCGAACTTCAGGAAGGCCACGGTGCCCCGGTCCTCCACCTCCCGGATGACCCCCTCCACGGTGGCCACCCGGCCGAAGTACCGGGGGGCCTCCTGCCAGGGGATCACCCCTTCCACCGGGGGGAGGGCGAAGGGGTTTGCGGGAAGGCCCGCCCGGAAGTCCTCCTCCAGGGTGGCGAGAAGCCTGGAGAAGGCCTCCGGGGCCTCCTTCTTGCTGAGGAGCACGGAGAGCTCCCGGTTGGCGTTCAGGGAGTTGGCGCTGAGGTTTAGGCTTCCCAGGAGGGCCACCTCCCCATCCTGGACCAGGACCTTGGCGTGCACGTAAAGGCCCGGCAGGAAGCGGATCTCAGCCCCCGCCCGCCTGAGCTCCTCGGCCCCCGCCAGGAAGTAGGTGTCGCCGGGTTCGGCGGGGCTGCCCACCAGGCGCACCCGCACCCCCCGGGCCAAGGCCTCCTTCAGGGCCGCCACCACCTCGAGGTCCGCCATGGCCTGGTGTTCCAGGAAAAGCTCCCGCTTGACCCCCCGGATGAGGGCGAGGAGGGTTTCCCGGGCGTTGCCTTCCTTGGCCCCTCCCAGGGTGCGGCTCGGGGCCCAGACCAAAAGGGCCCGGGAGAGGTCCAGCCGCTCCCCGGCCCAGTCGGCCTCAAAGACGCGGGCCACCTCCGCCACCTGCCTCGGGTCGTCCAGGACGAGGGCGTACTCCCGGTTGGCGCTGAAGGAGCTCCCGGTGAGGTTCATGGTGCCCACCCAGGCCCGCTTGCGGTCCACCACCAGGCTCTTCTCGTGCACGAAGACGAAGCGGAAGGGGGTGGTGAGCTTCACCTCCACCCCCCGGTCCTTCAGGGCCTGGAAGACGGACAAGTCCACCCGCCCGCCAGCGGGCTCCCGCTCCAGGAGGACCCGTACCCTCACCCCCCGGGCTACCGCCTGGCCCAGCGCCTCCACCACGTCCATGCGGCTCGGCGTCCAAAGGTACATCTTGACCAGCACTTCCTGCCTGGCGGAGGCGATGAGGTCCAGGAGTGGCTTCACCCCATCCTCCGGCTCCACCACCAGGCGGGGAGCGGCCAGGACGGGGAGGAAGAAGAGGAGAAGGGCTAGGAGAGGCCTCATGGTCACCACCTAAAGCACCTCCTGGCGTTTTCGTCGGTGACGGCTTCCATCACCGAGAGGTCCACCCCCCGTACCTCGGCCAGCTTGGCCAGGGTGTGGCGCACGTGGTGGGGCCGGTTTCGCTTTCCCCGGAGGGGCTCAGGGGGCAGGAAGGGGGTGTCGGTTTCCACCAGAAGCCTCTCCGGGGGAAGCCTCCTGGCCGCCTCCCGCAGGGCCTCGTTCTTCCTGTAGGTGAGGGGGCCGGCAAAGCTGAAGTAGGCCCCCACCTCCATCCCCGCCCGCTCCAGGGCGGGATGGCCCCCGTAGGCGTGGAGCACGGCCTTCTTGGGGCGGTGGACCAGGAGCCAGGCGGCCAGGTCCTCCTCCGCCCTCCCGTCCTTGCTCCGCACGTGGAGGACGAGGGGAAGGCCGAGCTCCTCCGCCAAGGCCGCCTGGAAGTCCAGGGCCTTGAGCTGGGCGGGTTGGGTCTCGGGGGTCCAGTGGTAGTCCAGCCCCGTTTCCCCGATGGCCCGCACCCGCTCGCTTCGGGCGTAGTGGCGGAGGGCCTCCATGACCTCGGGGGAGAGGAGGTGGGCCCCTGTGGGGTGGAGGCCCACCCCCGCGTAGACGTTACCCACCGCCAGGGCTAGGGTCTTTTCCCAGCGGGCCGGGTCCACGCCCAGGGTGAGGACGGCCACGAGCTCGGAAAGGTGGGTCCTGGCCTCCTCCAGCTCCTCGGGTTCCAGGAAGTCCAGGTGCGCGTGGGTATCGGTCACGGCCTTCACTGTAGCCCAATTCCGGCAAGGGGGGGAAGGCTTTCCGACTAGAATTCGGGTAAGGATGAGGGGGTTTTGGCTTGCCCTCCTTTTCCTCGCCGCTTGCGCCCCTGCCCTCTTGGGGGTGGACCCCAAGCGCCTTCCCGACCCCCACGACTGGGACCCCAAGCCCGCCCCCTTGGAATGGTGGTACGCCTCGGGCTGGGCCTTCCCCTACGCCTTCCACTTCGCCTTCTTCAAGGCCTATGCGCCCCCTTCCTACACGGTCCTGGGCCTGCCCGGTAGCCTCTTCGGGGCCTTCCACGCCGCCCACCTGGCCCTTACCGACCTGCGCACGGGGGAAAGGCGCTTCCTGGAGGTTTCCGACCAGGACCTCCTCGCCCCCCGGGGGTGGGCGGAACCGGGGCCCCGCCTGGGGCTTGGGGGCTGGCGCTTCTTCCGGGAGGGGGAGGCCTTCCGCCTCCAGGCTCCCGGGGTGGACCTGGCCTTCTTGCCCCAGAAGCCCCCCGTGGTCCACCCGCCGGGCTACTCGGGCACGGGGGACACGGGGCGGATGTACTACCAGTCCTACACCCGGGCCGAGGCCAGGGGAAGCCTCCTGGGGGAGGCCGCTTTGGGGGAGGCCTGGCTGGACCACCAGTGGGGGGAGTAGCTTTCCGGGGTGTCGGCCACCTGGGACTGGTTCGGCCTCCACCTTTCGGACGGGTCGGAGCTCATGGCCTACCGGGTGCGGGACCGGGAGGGGAGGGTGGTCCAGGTCCTGGGAAGCCGGGTGGACCCCCTGGGGCGGGTGGAGGCCCTGGAGGTGGCTTTCCTGCCCCTGGCCTCTTGGCTAAGTCCCTCGGGGCGCACCTACACCCTCGCCTGGCGCCTGGTGGGGCCGGAGCTGGACCTCGCCCTCGCTCCCTTGTTCCAGGAGGGGGAGATCCTTTCCCGGACCACCCGGGTGGCCTACTGGGAGGGGCCCGTGGCCGGGGAGGGGCTCCTAAAGGGCTATCCGGTGCGGGCTAGGGGCATGGGGGAGTTCGTGTCCGGGGCCTGGCGCCCCTAAGTGCGCGTGCTATACTAAAAGGGGTTTAGTGCGTAGGTGATAGTTATGGGCTTACGCGTGCTCGGCGTCAACGCATCGGCACGAACGGACGGGTTTACGGCGGAGTTGTTGGACGAGGTTTTGGAAGCGGCCAGGCGTAAAGGGGCGGTGACCGAGCGCCTGGACCTGGTGAAGCACCCCTTTCCCCTCTGCGCGGGGAACTACTCCGTGGACCCCGCCTCTTGCGGCCCCGAGACCTGCGTGCAGGGGCCTTGGGACGGCTTCGGCAAGGTGGCGGAAAGGCTCCTCAACGCCCACGCCGTGGTCTTCGCCACCCCGGTCTACTGGTTCAGCGTCTCCGCCCGGATGAAGGCGCTCCTGGAGCGCATGACCTCCATGGAAAACCAGGGCCTCCTGAACCTGGGCAAGCCCATGGCCCTCCTGGCGGTGGCGGAGGAGGAAGGGGCCTCCCAGGCCTTGGCCCAGATGCTCCTGCCCCTCTCCTACATGGGCTTCGTCCTGGCCCCCCTGGGCCTGGTCTACGCCCACCGCCGCGGGGCCTTGGGCCTCCGGGAGAACCCCGAGCTCCTGGAGGATGCCCGCATCGCCGGGGAGAACCTGGTGCTGATGGCGGAGAGGCTGAAAGGGACCCCCTTCCAGGAGCCCGTCCCCAGCTACGTGTACCGCCTTCCCCGCTCCCCTGGGGTCGCCGCGGACTAGGCCTGGACACGGGGCGGTATCACAGGTAGAGGGGCTCCACCCCTTCCCGGGCGAAGGGGAGGAGTTCGTAAAGGGCCCTGGGGTCGGGGGGAGGGTCCAGGAGGAGGCCTTCTTTGGGGAGCTCGCGGGCCTCGAGCTTGCGGGGAGGCATCAGCTCCACGGGCTTCCCCTCCCGCTTGGCGTAGGTGGCCCCGTAGTAGAGGCGGTTTCTGGCGGTGAAGAGGGGGGTGAGGGGCCTCCCCCCCTCCTCCAGGTAGGGCCAGCAGGCGGCGAGAAGGGAGCCCACCCCGTGGACCTCGGCCCCCTGGGCCAAGGCCACCCCGAGCCCCGCGGCCAGGGCGATGCGGATCCCGGTGTAGGACCCGGGGCCTTCCCCCAGGATGAGGCGGGAAACCTCCTCCCGCCTCGCCCCCACCTCGGCGAGGAGCTCGTCCAGGAGGGCGAAGAGGGCTTCCTCGTGCCTTCTTCCCAGCCGCACCACCCGCCCCACCCCCTCCGCTTCCCGGAATAGCCCCAGGGCCAGGTACGGGGTGGCGGTGTCCAAGGTCAGGGTCCACACGCCCTTCATGGTAAAGGCCCCTGATATACTCCGGCTCGGAATGCGGGGTTTCCCCTTGCATCTGCTCCTGGGGCTTGGCGCCCTCCTCACCCTGGCGGGCTATGCGGGCCGCCTCGGCTTCCTGGCCACGCCAGCGCTGGGGGCGGGCCTGGCCGTGTACGGGTTGCTGGCCCTTTGGGGCCTGCGCTTCGGCCTGCGCCATGCCCTCCTCCTTCTGGGGCTTTTCGCCCCCTGGTTTCCCCCGGCCCCCTTTCTGGCCCCCCTCTTGTTCGCTTGGCTCTTCGCCCGGGACCTGAGCGAGAAGGAACAGGGGGCCTTTTACGGCTGGGCCCTGGTCTGGCCCGCCTTGGCCCTCCTTTTGGTCTGGCACGTTTTCCCCACCTTCTACGCCTTTTACCTGAGCCTCTTTGAGCGGGTGAACTTCCTGCGTCCCGCGGCCTTCGCCGGGCTGGAGAACTACCGCATCCTCCTCGAGGACCCCCTCTTCTGGAAGGCCTTGGGCAACACCTTCTGGTATGTGGTCTTCACCGTTCCCCTGGGCCTCTTGCTGGCCACGGGGGTGGCCATCTTGCTGAACACCGGGGTGGCTTTTTTGGGCTTTTACCGCACCCTTTTCTTCCTCCCTTACATTACGGCCCTTACGGCGGCGGCGGCGGTTTGGCGCTGGATCTACCACCCGGAGTTCGGCTTCCTGAACTGGCTCCTCCGTACCCCGGGCCTGGACTGGCTGAACACACCCACCGGGGTCTTCGCCCTGCTCCTGAGGCCTTTGGGGGTGGAGGTGCAAGGCTTTTGGGCCGGCCCCAGCCTGGCCTTCTTGGCCATCATGGTCATGAGCGTGTGGCACTTTTTGGGTTACCAGGTGGTGATCCTGTTGGCGGGGCTCCAGGCCATCCCCAAGGAGTACTACGAGGCGGCCGCGCTGGACGGGGCCACCTTCTGGCAGCGCCACCGCTTCATCACCTGGCCCCTCCTTTCCCCCACCACCTTCTTCCTCTTCACCCTGGGGCTCATCGGGGCCTTCCAGGTCTTCACCCAGGTGTACGTGCTCACCCCCACGGGGGGGGTGTTGCAGGATACCCTGACCCTGGCCTTTTACCTCTACAACAAGGGCTTCCGCGACTCCGACTTCTCCTACGCCAGCGCCATCGCCATGGTCACCTTCCTGCTCATCCTGGCCCTCACCCTGCTCCAGCGCCGGGTCCTGGAGAGGCGGGTGAACTATGAGATTTAGCCTTTCCGCCCTTGGGGTGCACCTGGTCCTCCTGGTGGGGGGGGTGATCATGGCCTTCCCCTTCTACTGGATGCTGGCCACCAGCTTGAAAAGCCCGCAGGAGGCCCTGCAGGCCCAGCCCGTGTGGGTGCCGGAGCGCATGAAGCCCGGGAACTGGGTGCGGGCGGCCAGGCTGGGGGAAAGCCCCTGGTGGGGCGGCCTGGGGCCGGGAAGAAGCGTGGAGCTGGTCTTTCCCGGAAAGGAGGGGCGCCCGCCCCGGGCCTTTGTGCCCCGGGTCCCGGGGGCCTTCCACGACCCCCGGGCCGAGGGTACCCGGGTGGAGGTGGCCTACCGGGAGGGCGCATGGCGGGTGCGCCTCACCAACGAAAGCGGGGAAGCCTTCCGGGCCTTGCCCTTGGTGGTCCTCTGGCCCAAGGAGGAGCCCTGGCAGGCGCCCCTGCCCCCGGACGCGGTGCGCTCCCAGGGGGAGGCCTGGCGGCTGGAGTGGGTCAACGTGGTGCCTGGGGCCTTGGGCTACGTGTTCCACAACTACCTGGAGGCCTGGCACGCGGCCCCGTGGGGCCGGTATTTCTGGAACAGCTTCTTCACCGCCCTCACCCAGGTGGCGGTGGGCCTTTTCCTCGCCGCCATGGCGGCCTTTGCCCTGGCCCGCATCCCCTTCCCGGGCAAGGACGCGGTCTTCGTGCTGATCCTGGCCACCATGATGGTCCCCGGGGAGGTGCTCCTCATCCCCAACTACGTCCTCCTGGCCCGGTTGGGCTGGCTGGACACCTACTACGCCCTCATCGTCCCCTGGCTGGCCTCGGTGTTCGGCATCTTCCTCCTGCGGCAGTTTTACCTCTCCCTCCCCCAGGACCTCTTTGACGCCGCCAGGATTGACGGGGCCGGCTACCTCACCCAGCTTTTCCGCATCGCCTTGCCCTTGAGCCTGCCGGGGCTCGTTTCCTACGGGATCTTCACCTTCTTGGGGGCCTACAACGCCTTGCTCTGGCCCCTTATCGTCACCCAGAGCCCGGAGATGCGCACGGTCCAGCTGGGCCTCCAGGCCTTTGTTTCCGAGGCCGGTTCGGACTACGGGGCCCTGATGGCGGCCAGCACCTTCGTGATCCTTCCCGTCATCCTCGGCTACTTTTTGGCCCAGCGCCAGTTCATCCAGGGCATCGCCCGCTCGGGGCTCAAGTGAGCTTGAAGATGCTCTGACAAAAGACGGGGTATACTTTGCCCGGAGGTGCGCGGGTATGAGAAAAGCGCTCTTGCTAGCGGCGGTACTGGGGCTGGCCCTCGCCCAGCAGGCCAAGCCGGAAGAGGTCATCAAGGAGCAGTGCGCCAAGGCCAAGGTGGTGGCCGAACTCTGGCATGGCTTCACCGGCGGGGCGCCCAAGGCCGCCCTTGAGAACCTGGTGGTGGAGTTCAACAAGGGGCAGCAGGGACGGTGCGTCCGCCCCGTGCCCCAGGGAAGCTACCGGGACCTCTCCACCAAGATCAAGGCGGCCTTCGCCGCCGGGAAGGTGCCCGCCATGGCCCAGGCCTACGAGAACAACATCGCCTTGTACCTGGAGGCCAAGGCCCTTCTGCCCATCGAGGCCTTGGGGGTGAAGCTCCAGGGGGTGAGCCTCAGCTTCCTGAACGCGGTGCGCTTTGGGGGCGTGGTCTACGGGGTGCCCTTTAACAAGAGCATCCAGGTCCTTTACCACAACAAGGACCTCCTGCGGAAGCACGGGGCCAAGGTGCCGGCCAGCCTCGAGGAGTTCGTGGCCCTAAGCAAGAGGCTCTCCCAGGCGGAGGGCGGGCCCGTCTACTGGTTCCAGCCCGATGCCTCCACCTTTGCCTACTTCTTCTTCAACCTGGGCGGCAGCTACCTGAAAAACGGCAAGCTGGTTCTGAACAGCAAGGAGGCGGTGGAGGCCCTCACCCTCTTGCAGAACGGGGTCAAGGAGGGTTGGGCCAAGGCCATCACCTCCGGCTACATCAACCAGAACCTGGGCTCGGGCCCCTATGCCTTCAGCGTGGACACCTCGGCGGGCTACACCTACTACCGCCAGGGGGCCAAGTTTGACCTAGGGGTGGCCACCCTCCCCGGACGGGCCAAGGGCCAGCCCGGCTACGGCCTGGTGCAGGGCACCAACCTGGTGGTCTTCCGCCACGCTGCCAAGGAGGAGCAGGCGGTGGCCAAGGACTTCCTTCAGTTCGTCCTCTCCCCCAAGGCCCAGGCGGTCTTCGCCACCGCCACCGGGTACGTGCCCGTGGCCGAGGCGGCCCTGAAGGAGCCCGTCTACCAGGCTTACGCCGCCGAGAACCCCGACTTCGCCACCATCGTGCGCCAGAGCCGCTACGCCAAGTTTGAGCCCGCCTTGGCGGAGTGGGAGCAGATCCGCTTTGACATCCTGGGCCAGGCGGTGAAGGAGGCCATCCTGAACAAGGCGGACCCCAAGGCCGCCTTGGACAAGGCCCAGAAGCTGGCGGAGGATCTCCTTTCCGGCAAGACCCGCTGATGCCCTCGCGACCTGGCCTTTGGCCGCAGGCGGGGTAAACTTTGGGCATGCCCAAGGGATATCACGACCGCGTGGCTTTCGTGGACCTCTCCACGGGGCGGATCTGGTACGAGGCGTTCGGCGAGGCCTTCTGGCGGAGGTTCCTCGGGGGGAGGGCCCTCGCCGCCTACCTCCTCCTCAGGCACGTTCCCCAAGGAGCCCACCCCCTGGGGCCGGAAAACGCCTTGATCTTCGCCCCGGGGGTCCTCACCGGCACCCCCATCTCCGGCTCGGGCCGGAACACCGTGGCCGCCAAAAGCCCCCTCACCGGGGGGTACGGGGACGCGGAGGGCGGGGGGTTTTTCGGGGCGGAGCTCAAGAACGCGGGCCTGGATGCCCTGGTGGTTTTAGGCCAGGCGGAGGAACCCGTTTACCTGCACGTGGAAGGGGGCGAGGTGGCCCTCCACCCTGCGCCCCACCTCTGGGGCAAGGACCCCCTGGAGGTGGAGGCCCTCATCAAGGAGGCCCACGGGGGGAACACCCGCATTGCCCAGATCGGCCTTGCCGGGGAGCACCGGGTCCTCACCGCCAACGTGATCCACGACCTGGCCCACTTCGCCGGGAGGGGGGGCCTGGGGGCGGTGATGGGGGCCAAAAGGCTCAAGGCGGTTTCCGCCCGGGCCAGGAAGGACACCCTCCCCCCTTACCACGACCCGGCCCTCCTTAAGGAGCTCGCCCGGCGCATGGCCAAGGAGCGCATGGACCGGGCGGCGGGCCTCGTCACCATGGGCACCGTGGGCACGGTGAAGCCCTTCAACCTGAGGGGGGTCCTCCCCAGCCACAACTTCCTGGATGGCTTCCTCGAGGGGGCCGAGGCCCTGGACGGCACCAGCCTGGACGCACTTGGCATCCGCATCGGGCGCGATACCTGCTACGCCTGCGCCATCCGCTGCAAGCAGGTGGTGAAGATCGAGGGCACGGGCAGGTACGACGTGCGCCCCGAGTACGGGGGGCCGGAGTACGAGGGGCTTGGGGCCTTAGGTTCCACCTGCGGGGTCACCGACCCCTACTTGGTCACCAAGGCCAACACCCTCTGCAACCAGTACGGCCTGGACGTGATCGGGGTGGGGGTGACCATCGCCTGCGCCATGGAGGCGGTGGAGAAGGGCTATTTGGACGACGAGGGCCTGGGCCTGAGGTTCGGCAACGGGGATGCCCTCATCGCCGCCATAGAGAAGCTGGCGCGGCGGGAGGGAAGGCTTGGGGAACTCCTCGCCCAAGGGGCAAAGCGCCTCGCCGAGGGCCTGGGCCACCCGGAGCTCGCCATGCACGTGAAGGGGCAGGAGGTGCCCATGCACGACCCCCGCTATAAGCGGGCCCTGGGTGTGGGCTACGCGGTGAGCCCCACGGGGGCGGACCACAACCACAACCTGCACGACACCGCCTTCGCCAAGGAGGGGAAGGCCCTGAAGGAGCTCCGCTTCTACGGGGAAAACTTCGGCCCCCTGCCCATAGAGGACCTCTCCGAGGCCAAGATCCGGATGCTCTGGACCAAGACCCGGGAGCGGGGCTTCGTGAACAGCCTGGTGCTCTGCGACTTCGTCCCCTGGTCCCCGGAGGAGTGGCAGGAGGCCCTCTATGCCGCCACGGGCTGGCGGCTTTCCCCGGAGGAGATGCTGGAGGTGGGGGAGAGGACCCTGCAGCTCACCCGGCTCTTTAACCTGCGGGAAGGGGTTCCCCCCGAGGAGGACCGCTTGCCGGAGCGCTTCTTCCAGCCTTTCCGCCGGGGGAACCCGGAGGCCTCCTTGGACCCCCTGGCCTTCCGGGAGGCGGTCAAGGCCTATTGGCGGCTCGCCGGGTGGGAGAAGGGGGTGGACCCTGCCCGCCTAAAGGCCTTGGGCCTCGAGGCGGGGGACTAAAGGGGCTCCAGCACCCCCTGCCGGAGGAGGGCGGCCAGGGGGGGCTCCCCCACCCTCAGGAGAGCGTAGCGCCCCCGGAGGAGGGCGAGGAGCCGGAGGGCCTTCAGGTGGGCGGCCAGGGCCTCCTTGTAGGCCCGCACCTCCTCCGGCCCCACGGGTAGGCTTGCCCCGGTTTCCACGTCCTTTAGCAGGGCCTCCCGCCAGGGGGGGGAGAGCTCCAGGGGGGAGAGCACCTGCACCAGGACCACCCGCCGGGGGAGGACCCTGGCCCAGGGCAGGGGGTCCAGGCCGTCGGTGAGGAGGACCAAGGTGCCCCGGCCCGGGGCCCTTTCCCCGGGCTTTCCCCGGAAGAGCCGGGCCAGGGGGTCCTCCTGGCGGGCGAGGCGGAGGAGAAGCTTGGCCACCTCCTCCGCGTAGGGGAGTTTGCCGTGGAGGCGCATGCTCTCGCTTTCGTCCAGGAAGAGGCGGAAGCGGTTCCGCTCCGGGGCCGTCTCCACCCGGGTGTAAAGCCTGCCCGTCTTGGCGTAGGCCCGCCAGTGAACCCTCCGCACCTCGTCCCCCGGGGCGTAGGGGCGGAGCTCGTAGAACTCCCCTCCCAGGCCCTTCCTGCGGGCGAGGCGCTCCCCGGGGTAAGGGAGGTAGGGCTTGGTGGCGATGCGGTAGCGGGTCATGCCCTCTCGCAGAAGGTGCAGACCCCCAAGGGGGGCAGGGGTTCTATCACCTCCTCCCGGCTCCCCTCCCGGAAGACCGTGATCCCCTTGCACCCCTCCCGCCAGGCGGTGAGGAAGAGCTTTTCCACCGCCTCCTTCGGGGTTTCCCTGGGCAGGTTCACCGTGGAGGAGATGCTCTGGTCCACGTGCCGTTGCAAGGCGGCCTGCAGGCGGACCCGCTGCACGGGGTCCACGGTGTGGGCCGTGGGCCAGTCGGGGACCTCCCCGCCCCGCTCCCGGCGGTAGCGCCGGAGGAGGGGGTGCTCCGCCAAGTAGGCCTGCCCCCCGGCGTGGCGCAGGTAGGTGAGGGCGAAGATGGGCTCAATGCCGCTCGTGACCCCAGCCAGGATGGAGATGGAGCCCGTGGGGGCGATGGAGAGGAGGGCGGCGTTCCGCAGGCCCTTTTCCACCTCCCGGACCAGGTCCAAAGGGAGGGCCTGGATGAAGGGGCTCTTGAGGTGCTCCCTGGGCGCGAAGGCGGGGAAGGGGCCCCGCTCGTGGGCCAGGCGGGCGCTTTCCCCATAGGCGGCCTCCTTGATGCGTCGCATCACCTCCTCCGCCAGGCGGATGGCCTCCTCGGAGGCGTAGGGGAGGCCCAGCATGGCCAGCATGTCCGCGAGGCCCATCACCCCGAGGCCGATGCGGCGGCTCCTTAGGGAGGCTTCCCTTTGCGCCCTTAGGGGATGGCGGTTCTTGCCCAGGTCCACCACCGCGTCCAAAAAGCGCACCGCCCACCGGGTGGCCTCCTCCAGCTCGGCGTAGTCCAGCCGGGCCCTTGCGGTGAAGGGCTCCTTCACGAAGGCGGCGAGGTTTAGGCTCCCCAGGTTGCAGGCCCCGTAGGGCTCCATGGGCACCTCGCCGCACACGTTCACCCCTTGCACCTCCATCCCCCCGTACTGGGCGGTGGCCCAGGTGCGGATGCGGTCCCAGAAGAGGAGGCCGGGCTCGGCGCTCTGCCAGGCCGCCTCCACCAGGGCCTCCCAGGCCTCCTTGGCCCGGAGGGTGGCCGTGATCCTCTCCCTGGGGGTGGTGAAGGAAAGCGTCCAGGTCTCGTCGGCCAGGGCCGCCTGCAGGAAGGCGTCCGAGGCCCTTAGGGAGATGTTGGCGTGGCGCACGCGGCTCCGCTCGGGGTCGGTCTTGGCCCGGATGAACTCCAGAAGCTCGGGATGGGTGTCGGAAAAGGTGAGCATGAGGGCCCCCCGCCTCCCCCCGCTCGCCCCCATGACCCCGGCCAGGGTGGAGAAGAGCTCCATGAAGCTCACCGCCCCCGAGCTCTCCACCCCGGCGTTCCCCACCTTGGCCCCCTTGGGGCGGAGGACGTCGGCGTTGGTTCCCACCCCGCCCCCGTAGGCGAAGGTCCTTGCCGCCTCGTCCAGAAAGCGGGTGATGCCCCTCACCGAGTCCTCCCGGATGGGGAGGAAGTAGCAGTTGAAGAGGGTGCTCTTGCGCCAGTTGCCGAGGCCGAAGAGGATGCGCCCCCCGGGGACGAAGCGGAAGCCGGAGAAAAGCCAGAGGAACCTCTCCTCCCCGCCCTTCTCCACCCGGGCGGCCTCGCGGGCGAGCCTTTGCCACATCTCCTCGGGGGTGGCCTCGAGGAGCCGCCCCTCCGGGTCCCGCAGGGCGTAACGCTGCAGGAACACCGCGGCCCTCAGCTCGTCGCCCCCGAAGAACGCCAGGGCGAGCCTC
Source organism: Thermus sp. FJN-A (assembly GCF_054655095.1). Lineage (NCBI taxonomy): Bacteria > Thermotogati > Deinococcota > Deinococci > Thermales > Thermaceae > Thermus > Thermus sp. FJN-A. Next base: position 48,822 of record NZ_BAAHSC010000163.1, on the reverse strand, counting down.
TGGGCCTCCTCTTCCGCGTAGGTGCGCCGGGGCACGCCTTTAGTCTACCCCTTTCCCCTCGTGCCTTAGACCCGGATGGTCACCCGGGCCCCCGTCTCAAAGAGATGGATAGAGTCTATAAAGCGCACGATGCGGGTGGCGTGGCCCATGACGATGGAATGGGTCCTCGCCCCTCCCCCGAAGAACCGCACCCCCTGGAGGATGTCCCCGTCGGTGATGCCCGTGGCCGCGAAGACGATCTCCCGCCCCGGGGCCAGGTCCTCCGTGCGGTAGACCCGGTTCTCGTCCCCGCCCATGGCCCTGAGCCGGGCCCTTTCCTCCTCGTTTTGCGGGGTGAAGCGGGCCTGGATCTCCCCGCCCAGGCACTTCAAAGCGGCTGCGGCCAAAACCCCTTCCGGGGCCCCGCCGATGCCCATGACCGCGTGGACCCCGGTGCCCCGGATGGCGGCGGCCAGGGCGGCGATCACGTCCCCGTCGGAGATCAGCTTGACCCTGGCCCCCGCTTCCCGGATCTCCCGGATGAGCCTTTCGTGCCGGGGGCGGTCCAGGACCACGATGACCAGGTCCTCCACCGCGCGCTGGAGGGCGAGGGCCAAGGCCTTGAGGTTGGCGGAGACCGGCCAGGTGAGGTCCACGAGACCTGCGGCGGGCGGGGGGACGATGAGCTTTTCCATGTACATGTCGGGGGCGTGGAAAAGCCCGCCCTTTTCGCTGATGGCGATCACGGTCACGGCGTTGGGCAGGCCCTTGGCGGCGGTGGTGGTGCCCTCCACGGGGTCCACGGCGATGTCCACCTCCACCCCGCCTTGGCCCAGCACCTCCCCGATGTAGAGCATGGGGGCCTCGTCCATCTCCCCCTCGCCGATGACCACGGTGCCCTTGATGGGAAGCTCGTTCAGCACCCGGCGCATGGCCTCGGTGCCCGCCTCGTCCACGGCCTCCTTGTCCCCTTTGCCCGCGTAGCGGCTCGCGAAGAGGGCGGCCTGCTCCGTGACCCGAACCACCTCGAGGACCAGCCTGCGCTCGATTTCCATGGTTCCATCATATAGGGCCGCGGGGCCGGTGCCGTTCCCAGAGGGTCTTCGCCAGGTCCTCGGGCCTGAGGCCAAGCTCCGCCAGGGTGAGGAGGAGGTGGAAGAAGAGGTCCGCCGCCTCGTGGCGGAGTTCCTCGGGGCTTCCGTTCTTGGCGGCGAGGATGACCTCCCCCGCCTCCTCCCCGATCTTCTTCAGGATGCGGTCCAGGCCCTCCCGGTGGAGCCTGGCCACGTAGCTCCCCTCGGGGAGGGTCTTTAGGCGCTCCTCGAGGGTGGCGTAGACCTGGCCCACCACGAAGCCCAGGTCCTTTTCCCCCTCTAGGAGTGCCCGGTGGAAGCAGGTCCTCTCCCCGGTGTGGCAGGCGGGCCCGTGGGGGATGACCCGGTAGACCACCGCGTCCCCGTCGCAGTCCAGGAGGACCTCCACCACCTCCTGGTGGTGCCCAGAGGTCTCCCCCTTGCGCCAAAGCGCTTGGCGGCTTCGGCTGTAGAAGGTGCTCCGCCTGGTCCTTAGGGTTTCCTCCAGGGCCTCCCGGTTGGCGTAGGCCAGGGTGAGGACCTCCCCGGTGCGGGCGTCCTGGACCACCACGGGGACGAGGCCCCTTTCGTCAAAGCGCACGGCGGCAAGGTCCATGCTCCTAGTCTAGCCGCACGGGGAGGCCTTTTTCCGAAAGGTAGCGCTTGAGTTCTGGGATAGGGATCTCCCCGAAGTGGAAGACGCTTGCCGCCAAGGCGGCCTCGGCCCCGGCCTGGAAGGCCTCGAGGAAGTGCTCTACCCGCCCGGCCCCGCCGCTTGCGATCACCGGCACCCCCACCGCCTCGGCCACCATGCGGGTGAGCCTGAGGTCATACCCCTCCTTGGTGCCGTCCCGGTCCATGCTGGTGAGGAGGATCTCCCCCGCGCCGAGCTCGGCCCCCTTCACCGCCCACTCCACCGCGTGGAGGCCCGTGGGCACGCGCCCCCCCGCCACGTAGACCTCGGGGAAGTCGCCCCGCCACCTGGCGTCTATGGCCAGGACCACCGCCTGGGCCCCGAAGTGGTCGGAAAGCTCCCCGATGAGCCCAGGCCGCTTCACGGCGGCGGAGTTCACGCTCACCTTGTCGGCCCCCGCAAGGAGGAGCCTGCGGGCGTCCTCCAGGGAGCGCACCCCCCCGCCCACGGTGAGGGGGATGAAGACGCTCTCGGCCACCCTCGCCACCACGTCCAGGAGGATGGCCCGCTCCTCGTGGGTGGCGGAGATGTCCAAAAAGACGAGCTCGTCGGCCCCCGCCTCGTCGTAGGCCCGGGCCGCCGCCACGGGGTCCCCGGCGTCTTTTAGGTTCACGAAGTTCACCCCCTTGACCACGCGGCCCGCGTGGACGTCCAGGCAGGGGATGATGCGCTTGGCCAGGCTCATAGGGGAGGCTGGAAGAGGAGCTCCGCCTGGGGCAGGAGGAGGGGGGCGACCTTTTCGCCCTTGGCGATCCGGAAGCGGCCCTCCATGGGTTCCCGGTGGGCCTCGAGGCCCTCCCGGGTGAGGCGCCAGACCTTGGGAAGGCCTGCCCTCCGGAACCGGTGTCGCACCATGATGGCCATTATAGCCCACTTTCCCCAGGGCCTTTTCGGTGCTAGCATCTAAAGGATGGAACGGGTGAACGTGGTGGGCGGGGGCCTCGCGGGAAGCGAGGCTGCCTGGACCCTCTTGCGCCTGGGCGTTCCCGTGCGCCTTTTTGAGATGCGCCCCAAGCGGATGACCCCGGCCCACGCCACGGGGCACCTGGCGGAGATCGTCTGCTCCAACTCCCTGGGCGGGGAGGGCCCCACCAACGCCAAGGGGCTTCTACAGGCGGAGATGCGCCAGGCGGGAAGCCTGGTCATGGAGGCGGCGGAAAGGGCCCGGGTTCCCGCCGGGGGGGCCTTGGCCGTGGACCGGGAGGAGTTCAGCGGCCACATCACGGAAAGGCTCTCCCGGCACCCCCTCCTCGAGGTGGTGCGGGAGGAGGTGCAGGAGATTCCCCCTGGGGTCACCCTCCTCGCCACGGGGCCCCTCACCTCCGAGGCCCTGGCCGAGGCCTTGAAGCGGCGCTTTGGCGACCACTTCCTCGCCTACTACGACGCCGCAAGCCCCATCGTCCTCCACGAGAGCATTGACCTCACCAAGTGCTTCCGCGCGGGCCGCTACGGCCAGAGCGCCGACTACCTCAACTGCCCCATGACGGAGGAGGAGTACCGGCGCTTCCACCAGGCCCTCCTCGAGGCGGAGCGCCACACCCCCCACGCCTGGGAGAAGCTGGAGTTCTTCGAGGCCTGCGTCCCCGTGGAGGAGCTGGCCCAAAGGGGCTACCAGACCCTGCTCTATGGCCCCATGAAGCCCGTGGGGCTCGTGGATCCCCGCACGGGCAAGGAGCCCTTCGCCGTGGTGCAGCTCCGACAGGAGGACAAGGCGGGGCGCATGTGGAGCCTGGTGGGGTTCCAGACGGGGCTCAAGTGGCCCGAGCAGAAGCGCCTCATCCAGATGATCCCGGGCCTGGAGAACGCCGAGATCGTCCGCTACGGGGTGATGCACCGGAACACCTACCTGAACGCCCCGAGGCTCCTTGCGGAGACCCTGGAGTTCAAGGAGGCGGAGGGGCTCTTCGCCGCCGGGGTGCTGGCGGGGGTGGAGGGGTATTTGGAGAGCGCCGCCACGGGCTTCCTGGCGGGTTTGAACGCGGCGAGGCGCTTCCTCGGCCTCTCCCCCGTGGCGCCCCCGGAGGAGAGCATGCTAGGGGGGCTCGTGCGCTACCTGGCCGCGGCAAACCCGGAGGGCTTCCAGCCCATGTACGCCAACTGGGGCCTGGTGCCCCCGGTGGAGGGGCGGATGGGGAAGAAGGAGAAGCGGGAGGCCATGTACCAAAGGGGCCTCCAGGCCTTCGCCCACTGGGTTAGCGCCCTAAGGCCGCCCCTTCCCGGGGCGAGGCCCCTGGTCCAGGAGGCCCAGGGCCTTTAGGGCCACCGCCCGCTCGTCCCAGGGGAGGGCCTCGTTCCCCCGCTCCAGGGTGCGCTCGTGCCCCTTACCCGAAAGGAGCACCGTGTCCCCCTCCCGGGCCTCGGCCAGGGCCCGGAGGATGGCCTCCTCCCGGTCCGGCACCAGTTCAAAGACCCCCCCCTCCCGCCGCGCCGCCTGGGCGAGGGCCTCGAGGATGGCCGCCAGGGGCTCCGTGCGGTGGTCCTCCTCGGTGAAGAAGGTCTTGTCCGCCAGGCGGGCCGCCACCTGGCCAATGTCCTCCCGCCGCTTGGGGTCCCGCTCCCCCGCCGCCCCCACCACCAGGAGGAGGCGGCCCCGGGTGGTCCGGCGCAGGGCCCTCAGGGCCTCCTCCAGGCTTTTCCCCGTGTGGGCGAAGTCAATGACCACCCGGAAGGGCTCGCTTTGGATCACCTCCATCCGCCCCGGTACCCCGGGGAAGGTGGCCAGGCCTTCCACCACCCCTTCCAGGGGCACGCCATAGGCCAAGGCGGCCGTGGCCGCCGCCAGGGCGTTTTCCAGGTTGTAGGCCCCCAGGAGGGGCAGGAAGGCGGGGCTTCTGCCCCAGGGGGTGTGGAGGGTGAAGCGGAGGCCCCCTTCCACCTCCCGCAGGTCCTCCCCCCACACCTCTCCCCCGGGGCCGAAGCGGAGGTGGGGCTTCCTTTGGAGTTCTTCCAGGTGGGGAAGGCGGGCGTTGAGGACCGCGAGGGCGGAGCGCTCCACCAGAAGGGCCTTGGCCCGGAAGTAGGCCTCCGGGGTGCCGTGCAGGTCCAGGTGGTCATCGGGGTAGAAGCTCACGAAAACCCCGAGGCCAAAGGCCAGGCCCTCCACCCGCTTGAGGGCCAGGGCGTGGCTGGAAACCTCCAGGACCGCCGCCTCCAGGCCCCGGTCCGCCGCCTCCTTGAGGAAGCCGTAGACCTCGGGGGCCTCGGGGGTGGTGAAGTGGCCCACGGGGGGCCGCGCCTCCTCCCCTAGCCTCAGCCCCACGGTGGAGAGGAGGGCCGCCCCCCTGCCCCCTCCCTGGAGGAGGTGGTGGAGGAGGGTGGCCGTGGTGCTCTTCCCCTTGGAGCCGGTCACCCCCAGGAGGAAAAGCCTGCGGTCGGGCTCCCCGTGGAGCCTGCGGGCCAGGTGGGCCAGGGCCTCCCGGGCGTCGGCCACCCGGAGGTAGGGGACGGGGAGGGAGAGGGCCTTTTCCCCCACCACCGCGATGGCCCCCCGGGCCAGGGCCTCGGGGATGTAGTCGTGGCCGTCCCGGGGTTGCCGGTGGGGGAGGGGCACCCCGGGCACGGCCACGAAGACGTAGCCTTCCTCCACCCGCCGGGAGTCCAGGGTGAGGCCCCGCACCCTTAGGGGTGGGGCTTCCAGGCCAAAGGGGGCGAGGAGTTCCCGGAGGGTCATGGGCCTAAGAGGGGGCGGAGGGCCTTAAGGAGCGCCCTCCGGTCCCCTTCATTCTCCACGAAGTCCAAGGCGTCCGCCTCCACCACGTACACGGGGGAGAGGTCCCACGAGGCGATGAGCTCCTCGTAGAGGGCGCTCAGGCCCAGGAGGTAGGTATCGGGGATGGCCTGCTCAAAGGGGCGGCCCCGTTTGCGGATGCGCTCCCGTAAGGTGGGAAGGCTCGCCCGGAGGTAGATGAGGAGGTCGGGTTTCCTGAGGGCGGGGGCCACGCTTCCGAAGAGGTCCAGGTAGGTCTGCCAGTCCCGGGGGCTCAGGTGGCCTTGCCGGTAAAGGTGCTTTGCGAAGACGAAGGCGTCCTCGTAGATGGTGCGGTCCTGGACCACCGAGGCCTCCCCGTTCACCTCCAGGAGGTGCTGGCGGATCCTTCGGGCCAGGAAGAAGATCTGGGAGTGGAAGGCGTAGGCCCCCATCTCCCGATAAAAGTCTTCCAGGTAGGGGTTTTCGCTCACCGCCTCGTACACCGGCCTGAGGCGGAACGCTTCCGCCAGGAGGGCGGTGAGGGAACTCTTGCCGCTGCCGATGTTGCCGGCGATGGCCAGGTACATGGTTAGACGCCCAAGGAGAGGTGCCGCCTCACCACCGCCACCACCTTTTCCCGGTCGGGGCCTTCCTCGCTGTAGTCCAGGTGGTCCGCGGAAAGGACCAGAAGGGGATGGGGGTAGCGGGCGAAGTGGCGCTCGTAGGCCTCGCTCAGGGCCTCCAGGTAGCCGGGGTCCATGCCCTCCTCAAAGGGGCGGCCCCGTTTGCGGATGCGCTCCAGGAGCACGGGCACCGGGGCCTTGAGGTAGAGGGTGAGGTCGGGCGGGGGAAGCTTCAGGGAGAGCTCCCGGTAGAGCTCCAGGTAAAGGTCCCACTCGGGGCCTTCCAGGTTGAGGCTGGCGAAGATGGCGTCCTTGTCAAAGAGGTAGTCCGCCACCACCCCGCCGAAGAGGGGCCGCTCCCTTAAGCGGGAGAGCTGGCGGTACCGGGAGAGGAGGAAGAAGACCTGGGTCTTGAAGGCGTAGCGCCTCCGGTCCTGGTAGAAGAGGGGCAGAAAGGGGTTTTCCTCCACCACCTCCAGGAGGGGCTCGGCCCCAAGCTCGGTGGCCAGGAGCCGGGCCAAGGTGGTCTTGCCCACGCCGATGGGGCCTTCTATGGCGATGTACACGCCCATATCCTTACCGGACCGCCCCTTTCCCGCAAGCCCAGGTTACCCCCGCGGCCGGGCCACCATGGTCAGGGTGACCTCGAGCTTGCGCCCTTCCCGCCAGAGGGTGAGGCGCACCCGGTCCCCCGGGCGGTAACGGGCGATGAGCCGCACCACCTCGGCCTTGTTCTTCACCGCCTTGCCGTTCACCGCCAGGATCACGTCCCCCAGGGCCAGAAGCCTCCCCTGGGCATCCCGCTGGGCCCCGCGGAGTCCGGCGCGGGCCGCGGGGCCTCCCGGCTCCACCCGGTCCACCATGGCCCCTTGGGTGGTGGTGAGGCCGAGGGCCCGGAGGAGCACGGGGGGAAGCTCGTCCAGGCTCACCAGGCTGGCCCCCAGCCAGCCCCGCTGGGGGATGCCGAAGCGCTCCAGGTCCTGGACGCTCTGGGCCACCAGCTCCGCGGGGATGGCCACCCCTATGCCCCCCACCCCCGAGGGGCCCCCCACCACGTCCGCCACCACGCCGATGACCTCCCCCTGCAGGTTCATGAGGGGGCTTCCCGAGTTGCCCACGGTGAGGGGGGCATCGGTGTAAAGGTACTCCCCCACCTCCACCCCCACGCTGGGGTCGGGGGTGGGCACCTCCAGGGGGCCTATCCCCGCCAGGATGCCGTAGGAGGCCAAGGGTCCCTGGCCGAAGGGAAAGCCCACCAGCACCACCCCCATCCCCAGGGGCAGGCTGCTGGGACTCACCCGGCTAAAGGCCAAGACCCCCGGGGCCTGCACCCCCCGCACCGTGAGGAGGGCGATGTCGATGCCGGGGTCCACCGCAAAGCGCTCCGCGGGGAAGGTGCGGCCGTCGGGGAGGCGGAGGGTGAGGTTGGTGAGGTCCTGCACCACGTGGTAGTTGGTGACCACCCGGAAGGGGCTCACGAAGAAGCCGGTCCCCACCACCTGGTCCTCCCCGGGGAGGGTGGGGGAGCCCTGGACCCGCACCACGGCGGGCAGGGCCCGCTTGATCACCTGGCTCCGGGCCACCTCCTCGGGGGAGGCCAGGCGCTGCCCCAGGGCGAGGAGGAGGAAGAGGGCCAGGAAGAGGAGGCGCATGGCCTTACATTACCTCAGGGGCGGGGATGCCCAGGAGGGAAAGCCCGGTGCGGAGGGTTTCCTGCAGGCTCCGCACCAGGCCCAGCCGGAGCTCGCGGAGGCCCGGGGGGGCGGTGAGGACGGGGGTGGCGGGGCGCCCCTCCTCCTTGGCGTTGTAGTAGGCGTTCCAGCTGGCGGAGAGGTCCAGGAGGAACTGGGCCAAGACGTGGGGCGTCTTGGCCTCCGCCGCCTCCAGCACGGCCTCCTCGAAGTCCAGGAGGGCCAGGGCCAGCTCCCGCTCGTAGGGGGTGGCCTGGGCGAGGTCCGCCTCGCCCCACGCCCCGGCCTTGCGCAGGATGCTGTGGGCCCGGGCGTGGGCGTACTGCACGTAGGGGCCCGTGTCCCCCTCAAAGGAGAGGGCCTCGGCGTAGCGGAAGTCTATCTGCTTCTTGGGCTCGGTCTTCACCATGGCGAAGCGGATGGCCCCCAGGGCCACCATCTTGGCCGCCTCGGCCTTGGCGGGGTGCTCGGGGTTTTTCTCCTCTATGACCGATAGGGCCCGCCTTTCCGCCTCCTCCAGCACCTCGTCCACGCTCACCGCCAGGCCCTTCCTGCCCGACATCTGCCTGCCTTCCAGGAGAACGGTCTCGTAGGCCAGGTGGAAGGCGCCTTCCGCCAGGTCCGGCCTCCCCGCCAGGGCCAGGGCCGCCCGCACCAGGGCCTGGGGGTGGCTTTGGCGCACGTCGATCACGTTGATGGTCTCCTGGGCCCTTGGGGTGTAGGGCTCCCCCTCGGGGGCGCTGGTCCTGAGGCCAGGGTAGAAGGGGTTCTCGTAAGGGCGGAAGTAGAGGCCGGAAAGGAGGCCCATCTTCCAGAACTGGAAGGCGATGTCCTTGGCGTAGTAGGTGGCGGCCCCTCCGGAGCGCACCAGGACGAAGTAGGGGTCCTCGAGGCCGGGAATGAAGGGGCTCGCGTCCATCACCAGGGCCCCGGCGTACTTGCCCTCGGTGGGGCGGAAGACGTGGGGGCTCCGCTCCAGGATGGCCAAGGCCTCCTGGAGAAGCCCCGCCCGCACGATGTCCGACTCCCACACCAAGAGGTCGTAGTGGGCCCCCAGGGCCTTCATGGTCGCCATCTGGGCCAGGAGGATGCGGTTCACCTCCTCCCTGAGCTCCCCCCGCTCCAGGGCGTGGAGCACCTCCGCGATGCCCTCTTGCAGGCCCTCGTAGTCCGGGTCCTGGTGCAGGCGCACGTAGGCCCTCCCGGCGAAGTGGTCGTACTTCTCCTTCCCGTCCCAGGTGAGGCCGTAGTGCCGCAGGGCGAAGAGGGTCTCCGCCGCCTGACGGCCGGTGTCGTCAATGTAGTTGAGGACCAGGACCTCCCGGCCCGCGTAGGCCAGGATGCGGGCCAGGGAGTCCCCCAGGGCGATGTTCCTCAGATGGCCCACGTGGAGCTCCTTGTTGGGGTTCACCGAGGTGTGCTCCACCAGGACCAGACCCTCCCTCTTGGGGAAGGGCCTCCTGGGCTTCAGGGCCTCCCGGAGGAGGTCTTCCGTGCGAAGCCTAAAGTTCAGGTACCCCCCCACCGGCAGGGCTTCCTCCACGAAGGAGGGGAGTTCCAGGCGCTCTTTGAGCTCTAAGGCGATGGCCTGGGGCGGCTTCTTGAGCTCCTTGGCCAGGGCGAAGAGGGGGACCCCGTAGTCCCCCGGCTTGTCCTTGGGGGCCTTGGCCACCTTCAGGCGGAGGTCTAGGCCCATGGCCTTCAGGGCCTGGTGGAGGGCCTCTTCCAGGGCGCGGCGCACCATCAGGGGGCTATCTTACCAGCCAGGGCCTCCTTGAGGGCCTGGGCCGCCTGGCGGCTCATGCCGGGCAGGCGGGCGAGCTCCTCCAGGGGGGCTTCCCTCAGGGCCTTTAGCCCTCCGTAGCGCTCCAGGAGGAGGCGCCTCCGCTTCTCCCCGATCCCGGGGATGCCCTGGAGGACCCGGAAGAGCTCCTCGCTCCGCCGCCTCTGGTGGTAGCGGAGACCGTTTTGGTGGGCCTCGTCCCGGAGGTGGATGAGGAGCCTGAGGGCGGGGTGGCTCAGGGGAAGGCGGATTTCCCGGCCCTCCGGGGTGAAGAGGACCTCTTCCCTCTTGGCAAGCCCCACCAGGGGAACCTTAAGCCCGGCCCGCTCCAGGGCCCTTTGCGCCGCCCGCACCTGGCCTGGGCCGCCGTCTATGAGGAGGAGGTCGGGGAGGGGGAGGTCCTTGAGGCCGCCCGTGAAGCGGCGGTAGACCCCCTCCTCCATGGCGGCGTAGTCGTCGTTCCCCGCCCGAAGGCGCATCCTGCGGTACTCCCCTCGCTTGGGCCTTCCCCCCTCGAAGACCGCCAGGGAGAAGACGCGGGCCTGGCCCTGCAGGTGGCTCACGTCGTAGCCCTCGAGGCGGAAAGGGCGCGTGGGGAGCCCCAGGAGCTCCTGGAGGGCCTTGAGGGCGGGGTGGTCCCCCCGCTTCTCCAGGAGCTTGAGCTCCGCCTCCAGGGCCAGCCGGGCGTTTTTCTCGGCGAGCTCAAGAAGCCGCGCCTTCTCTCCCCGCTTGGGCACCCGGAGCTCCACCTTCCGCCCGGCCCGGCGGCGGAGGAGCTCCTCCAGGCTTTCCAGGCCTTCCAAGGGGAAGGGGAGGAGGACCAGGGGCGGGAGGGGGGAGGCCTCGAGGTAGTAGTCCCGGAGGAAGGCCCAGAGGACCTCCTCGTCCGTGGCCTCCTCCTTTTCCACCACCCGGCTGATGCGGCCCAGGATCCGCCCCGAGCGCACCTGGTAGAGCTGGACCACGGCGAGGGCCCCGGAGCGGGCAAGGCCCAGGAAGTCCAGGTCCCCCATCTTGGGGTCAAAGGCCTGCTGGGCGGAGGAGAAGAAGGCCCTTAGGGCCTCCATCTGGTCCCGGATCTCCGCCGCCCGCTCAAACTCAAGCCGCCTCGCCGCCTCCCGCATCTTCGCCTTAAGCTCCTCCAGAAGCTCCTCCACCCTCCCCTCCAGCACCGCCTCCACCTGGCGCACCACCTCCTGGTAGGCCTTTGGGTCCGCCAGGCCCACGCAAGGGGCGAGGCACCGCCCCATGCTGTGGTTCAGGCAGGGGAAGCGCCTTTTCTTCATGGGGTAGCCCGAGTTCTTGCGCAAGGGGAAGTGGCGGTCAATGAGGGTCTTGATGCGGCGAAGCGCTCCCGCCTCGGGGAAGGGCCCGTAGTACTTGGCCCCGTCCTCCTCCACCCGCCGCACCACGAGGAGGGTGGGGAAGGGCTCCTTGGTGAGCTTGAGGAAGGGGTAGTGCTTGTCGTCCTTGAGGAGGACGTTGTAGGGGGGGCGGTGGGCCTTGATGAGGTTGGCCTCGAGGAGAAGGGCCTCCACCTCGTCCCGGGTGGCGATGAAATCCAGCCCCGTGGCCTCCTCGGCGATGCGGAAGGCCTTGCCCTCCGCGTGGAAGTAGCTCCGCACCCGGGCGCGGAGGTTCTTGGCCTTCCCCACGTAGAGCACCCTTTCCCCCTGCCGCCACAGGTAGACCCCGGGGGCCTCGGGGAGGGGAGGGAGGTCTTGGACCCGCACGCCCTCCATTGTAGAGTCCGGGCATGGAGCCCGTCATGGTGGACGCCCACCTGGACCTGGCCTGGAACGCCCGTGCTCTGGGGCGGGACCTCACCCTGCCCCTAGAGGCCCTCCGCGCCCAGGACCCCCACCCCGAAACCCCCCTGGTGAGCCTGGTGAGCCTCAGGGAAGCCGGGGTGGCCGTGGCCTTCGCCACCCTCTTCGCGGACCCGAAGGAGGGGGGAAGGGAGGACTGGGAGGAGGAGGTCTACGCCCAGCTCGCCCTCTACGAGGCCTGGGAAGCGCGGGGCCTGGTGCGGATCCTGCGGGAGGGGAAGGACCTCGAGGCCCACCTGGCCCGCTACCCAGAGGACGGGGTTTTGGGCCTGGTCCTCCTCCTGGAAGGGGCCCACGCCCTCGGGCACCCCAAGGACCTCGGGCCCTTGCGGGAGAGGGGCCTGAGGCTCCTTTCCCTCACCTGGGCCACCCGGAACCCCTACGCGGGGGGGAACGGGGAGGAGGGCCCCCTCACGGAGGCAGGGAAGGCCCTGTTGCGGGAGATGGCGGCCTTGGGGGTGGCCCTGGACCTCTCCCACCTGGCGGAGGAGGCGGCCTGGGAGGCCCTTAGGGTCTTCCCGGGCCCCGTGTGCGCCACCCACGCCAACGCCCGGGCCCTGGTGCCCTCTCCCCGCCACCTTTCCGACGGGCTCCTCCTGGCCCTCAAGGAGCGGGGGGGCGTCCTGGGGCTGGTGCCCTTCAACGCCTTCCTGGACTCCTCTTGGCGGCGGGGCATGGGGCGGCTTTCCCTGGAGGCCTTTCTCCGGCACAAGGCCCACGCCGAGGCCCTCTTGGGGAGGGAAGGGGTGGGGCTGGGCACGGACTGGGACGGGGGGTTTGGCCTCGAGGCGGTGCCCCTGGGCCTGGAGCGCCACCGGGACTTGCGGGCCCTGGGGGATGCAGGCTTCTTGGGGCTGAACTGGCTCCGCTGGTTAAGCTCCTGGTTCTAGGGGCACCACCGCCAGGGTGCAGCGGCTTGCCGCCAAAAGCCGCCCCTCCTCGTCGTAGACCTTCACCTCCCAAACCTGGGTGGTGCGGCCCAGGTGCAGAGGCTTGCCCACGGCCCGGATCGTCCCTTCCCGCTTCTTGCGGAGGTGGTTGCAGTTGATCTCCAGGCCGAAGGCCGCATGCCCCGGGGGGCAGTTCAGAAACCCGCCGATGCTGGCCACGCTCTCCGCCAGGGCCACCGTGGCCCCCCCGTGGAGGAAGCCGAAGGGCTGGTGGACCTTGGGGGAGACCGGAAGCTCCGCCACCACCTCCTCGGGCGCCAGCTTCAGGTAGCGCACGCCCAGGGTGCCGTCCAGGGTTTCCCGGCCCAAGACGCTTTCCAGGTCCATGCCCTGGAGTATAAAGGGGGGCGTGGGCGAGGTACGGGTGTTCCCTGGGCTTTTAGCCCCCCCTGCGGGCCTTGGTTTTCTCGCGGGGCTACCCTCGGAGGAGGGGCTTCACCTGGTGGCCTTCGGGGAGGGGGCCTTGGAGGCCCTGCGGGTGGCCTTCCGGGAGGGGGCCAGGAGCCTGGTCCTCCTTTCTCCCATCCTGCGCAAGGATGCCCTGCTCTCCGCCAGGCTCGCCGCCCTCCGCTTCGGCCTGGAGCAAGGAGGGGTGGAGGGGTTCGCCACCGTGGGCCGGGCCCTCTTCTTCGGGCCCTCCAGCGTGGGCAGCGAGGAGATCTACCAGGCCTGGAAGGAGGGGCTTTCCCAGGAGGCCCTTCGGGCCTGGCTGGACCGCTTGGAGGGCCTCGCCGACGAGCGCCGCTGGCTCCGGGCCACGGAGGCCCGGGTGCTGGTGGTCCAGGGGGCCCTGGACGCCTTCACCCCGCCCCACCACGGCAAGGAGGTGGCGGACTTCGCCAAGGGGGAGGCCCTGCGCTTCGCCCTGGAGGGGGCGGGGCACCTGGTGCCCTGGGAGGCCGGGGAAGAGGTGCAGGACCTGGTGGCGGACTTCCTTCTGGGGAAGGGGTTCAGGCCTCTACCCGGGGGGCTTGCCCTATGAGGCGCACCGGCTACCTGCACCTCTACGGCCTGAACCTGGTCTTTGACCGGGTGGGGAAGGGGCCTGTGGTGCTCCTCCTGGCGGAGGAGGCCTCCTCCTGGCCGGAGGCCCTCCCCCCGGGGTACACCTTCTACCTCCTGGACCTGCCCGGCTTCGGCCGCACCGGGGGGCCCGCCATGGCCCCCGAGGAGCTGGCGGAGTACGTGGCGGGGTTTTTGGTGATGCTGAACCTGGGTTCCCCCCCCATCCTGGTGCGGGGGGTGGGGGAGGCGGTGGGGGCGGTGCTCCGGGAGCGGGGGTACCGGGTCCTGCCCGGGGGAGATCTGACAGCGGGGTTGTCAAGCGTTTTGGCCTTGTGATACCGTACCCTTGGGAGGTGTCCTATGAGAAAGGTTCTAGCTCTGCTGGTTGTGGCCTTCGGCCTCGCCTCGGCCCAGCTTTCCGTGGAAAACCTAAAGCCTTCCCTGGCCGTCATCGGTGGGACCCAGGGCTTTGGCCTGGAGGTGTCCTGGCACTGCCTCCTCTTCCAGCCCCCCGTGGGGGAGGTGCGCCCGGCCCTGGACCTGGCCTATGACGTGAATAAGAACGTGAACGCCGCCTTCCTCTTCCGCTACCTCTACCCCGTGGCGGAGGGCCTGAGGGCGGGGGCGGGCCTGGGGGTGAGCATCCCCAGCCTGAACTTTGGCGACACGCGCTTCTACTTCCGGGCGGACGCGGAGTACGACCTGGAGAGCACCCTAAAGACCCCCCTCTTCCTAGGTGGGGACGTGGGAATGGCGGGCGGGATGCCTGCGGCGCAGCTGAAGCTGGGCTACCGCTTCTAGGACCCCCTTATACCCTTTTTCCCAGCTTCGTTCGCCCCACTGCTGCCCAAAATCCCCGCCGGAGCCTTTTGCCGGGGTCCCCATGCTGGCGCAAGCCAGCATGGGGTGGTATTACTCCCACAAGGCCTCCTCCGGGGCATCCACTTCCCGCTTCATCACCTCCCGGAGGAGGCTTGTGGCGTAGCTGCCCTTGGGGAGGAAGAAGGAAAGCCAAAGGCCCTCCGGGCCCGCTTCCACCTGCCACTCCGAAAGGGGCACCCGGATGGGCCTTCGCGCCCCCCGGCGGGCGCGGAAATCCTCCCGCCTGAGGCCGTAGCGGGCCAGGACCTCGTCCTCCAGGGCCCTGGCTTCCCCTTGGGCTTCCGGGTACTTCTTGCCGAAGAGGGGCCCCGTGGCGCTGATTTCCAGCCTTAGGGCCCTTTCCGCCTCCTCCAGGGCCTCCACCAGGAACTCCCCCCCGGTGGCGTGCTTCTTGGCCCAGTCCCCCGGGATCACCCGGTCGTAGAGGCCGCGCTCCATCCTGAGGGCCACCCAGTCGTTGAAGAGGAGGCTTTGCAGGCTGCCGATGAGGAAGCGCTTGAGCCAGGGGCTTCCCCGTCCCTTGCCCTCCTTCACCAGCCGGTAGCCCCGCACCGGGTTCAGCCCCCCAAGGCCGAAGCGCTGGGGGCCGTAGTAGTTGGGGACCCCTTTTTCCTGGAGGACCTTGAGGATGGCCTCGGCCCGTTCCCGCTCCCTGGCCCCCCGGATGAGGATCCGGAAGCGGTTCCCCCTGAGGTGGCCGGTGCGGAGCTTGTTGGTGTGGAGGTTGGCCTCTAGGAGCCTCACCCCCCTCAGGTTTTCCAGGAGGCAGAGGGCGTCCTCGTGGGCCCGGGGGATGGAGAACCACTGGCGGGTGCGGGCGTGCTTGTCCTTGAGCCCCGCCACCCCGATGGCCTTCTCGGGCACCCCCACCTCGTCCCGCAGGAACTCAAAGACCTGCCGGGTGGTGAGGCCCTCCTTCTCCAGGAGGAGGTAGAGGTGCTCCCCTTCCCCCTTGGGGAGGTAGGCGGGCACCTCCTCCACCTGGAAGTCCTCGGGGAGAAGGCGGATCACCCCCCCCACGCCGGGGAGGTGGGGCGTCAGGTAGGGGTAGCGCTCGGGGCGGTAGACGAGGTCCATCCCCTTATTTTGGCCTAAGGGAGGGCCTTGATCCAAGACTCCAGCACGCGGAAGCCGTGGCGGAAAAAGGCCTCGGAGGCGAAGTCCACCCCGGCCTCGGCCAGGATCGCCTTGGGGCTTTGGCTTTCGCCCGCCTCCAGGATCCCCAGGTACCTGGGCACGAAGGCCCTGCCCTCCTCCCGGTACTTGCCGTAGAGGGCGAGGACCACCAGATAGCCCATGGCGTAGCTGTAGGTGTAAAAGCGGTAGTGGACGAAGTGCGGGATGCCGGCCCAGGCCGCCCGGTCCAGCTCCGTCCAGGCCACCGCCTCCCCGTAGAGCCTTTCCTGCTCCTCCTGCCAGAGGGCGTGGAAGGCCTCGGGGGAAAGGGCGGCCTCCTTTCGGGCCTCGAGGCTTTTCCGCTCAAAGAAGGTGTACATCACCTGGCGGAAGAGGGTGCCTATGGCGTCCTCCACCCTCTCCGCCAGGAGGAGGGTCTTTTCCTCGCCGGAAAGCCTCTCCAAAAGGAGGTCGTCCAGGAGGATTTCCGCGAAGACGCTGGCGGTCTCCGCCAAGGGCGTGGAGGCCCCGAAGTTGAGGAGGCGCTGCTTGCGGGCCAGGTAGAAGTGGACCCCGTGCCCGAGCTCGTGGGCCAGGGTGTGGGCCGCGTCCAGGTCGTCCGTGTGGTTGAGGAGGACGTAGGGATGCGTGGAGGGAAGCCCTCCAGAGCAGAAGGCCCCGCCCCGCTTGCCGGGCCTCGGGTAGACGTCTATCCAGCGCTTTTCAAAGAACACCCGGGCGATTTCCGCAAGCTCAGGGGAGAAGCGGTGGAAGGCCTCGAGGACCAGGGCCTTCGCCTCGGCAAAGGGCACCTTGGGCTTGGCCGCGGCCAGGGGGGCCAGGAGGTCTTCGCTTGGCGTCTTCTCCTGGCCCAGGCGCCTGGCCTTCCACCGGTAGTAGGCCTCCACCAGGGGGTAGTGCTCCCGGGTGGCTTCCAGCAGGGCCTCGATGTCCCGCACCTCCACCTCGTCCCGGAGGGCCACGGGCTCCAGGGGGTGGTGGTAGCCCCTGAGGCGAAGGTCCTGGAGGTAGTCTAAATAGACCGCGTTGAAGACGGCGCTTAAGGTGGGGGCCTCGGCGAGGAGCCTCCCGTAGAGCTCCCGGTGGGCTTCCCGGCGCACCTCGGGGTCGGGGTCGCGGCGGAGGGCCCGGACCTCCATCTCCGTGAGCTCCTTGCCCTGCACCCGGAAGCGGAAGCGGCCCGTGTACTCCGTGTAGAACTGGCTCCAGGCGCTCCTTCCCACCAGGGCCTTGAGGTTCAAAAGCTCCTCTTCCCGCTCGGAGAGGGTGTAGGGGGCATAGGCCCTTTGCCTTTGCAGGAAGTGGCGGAGGTCGGAAAGCCCCGGGTGGTCCAAAAGCCTTTGGAAGGCCTCCTCGGGAAGCTTTCTCAGGGCCACCTCTAGGGGCACGAGGCGGTTTCGCACCTCGGTGTACTGGTTGCGCACCCGGTCCAAGAGGGCCTTGGCCCCGGGGTCTTGGGTGCGGGTGGAGAAGTAGAGGCTCGCGTAGTTCAGGGGCTTGTAGGCGAGTTCCAGGGCCTTCTCGTAGCGCCCTAAGAGGCCCTGGGCCTCTTTCGGGTCCAGGAGCCCCTGGGGGTCTAGGCCCTGCGCCAGGGCGAGGGCGGCTTCCAGGTCCTCTTCGCTCCGCGGGTCGGCAGGGCCCGCGTAAAGGTCGTCAAGGTTCCACTCCACGGGGAACCACTATAAAGGAAGCTCACTCCGCCTGGAGATCCATAACCATGTAAGGGTGGAAGCGGCAGTAGAGGGCGTAGGTCCCGGGTTCGGTGAAGGTGCGGCGGAACACGGCCCTGGGGCCTTGGGCCGGAACGCAAAGTCCTCGAGGCCCACCCGCACCTCGGCCCCCCCGGGCGCCTTGGGGGCGGTGAGGGGCATGGGGGCGCAGGCGGTAAGCAGGAGGAGAAGGGGGCCGCTTCTCATAGAAAGACCACATCCCCCACCAGGGCGGGCGTGAAGACGGAGAGGAACTGGAGCCGCCCCTGGAACTGGTGGATGGCCCCGGCGGGGACCAGGATGAGGCTTCCCGGGCCCACCTTCTCCCGCTTGAGCTCCACCTGGGCCACCCCCTCGCCCCCCACGACGTAGATCTGCTCGTCCCGGGCGCGGTGGTAGTGCCAGGGCTGGCCGCTTTGGGTGGCCACGGCCAAGGCGGTGGCCAAAGGCGCATTCCCCAAAGCCAGGGCGGCGAAGGGCCTGCCCTCCGGTACCTCAGGGGGCTGGAAGGAGAGGAGGAGGGGCGTGCCCTCCTTGGGAGCCTTCCCGCCCTCCACGAAGACCACGTCCCCCATGAGCCTGGGGCTGAAGCGGGAGAGGAGGTCCATCTTCCCCACGAAGCTGTGGGCGGTCATGGGGGGGATGAGGACCGCCTGGCCTGGCCGGAGGGGGACCTCCCGGTCCGGGGTCACGAACCGGCCCTCCCCCGAGAGGACCCAGGCCACCTCCAGGCGCTCCCGGTGGTAGTGGAGGGGCTGCTCGGTGCGGGTGCGGATCAGGAGCGTGGTGCCGAGGGGGGTCTCCCCGAGCCCCTTGGCGGCAAAGGGGCGGCCCTCGGGGACCTCGAGGCCTTCGCCCGCCTGGGGGTAGCGGAGGAACTGCCCCTCCCCCGTGGGCTGGACCAGGGCTTTCCCCCGGCCCATGGCCAGGACCAAAGCGGTGCTGCCTGCGAGCTTGAGGACTTCCCTGCGGGTCTTCCTCATACCTTCTCCTCTCCTACCCTGCTTTACCCCGGCTCCCCCCTCTCTGGATCCCTCAGATCCGGGTCCGGCCCACCGGCGGGGTGGTGGGGGAGGGGCTTCCCCCTGGAGGCTCCACGGAGACGCCCACCTGGCTTTCCGGGGGCAAGGGGCCAAGCTCCAAAAGCCGCGTGGCCGATAGCCCCAGGCTCCTCCTTTCCCCGTCCAGGAGGAGCCAGGCCTGGTACACCCGGCCCGGGGGCGGGGGCGCTTGGAGGTAGAGGAGAACCTCGCCCTCCGGGGTGCGCAAGGCCCACCCCGTCTGCGTGCCCGAAAGGTCCACAAGGGGCATGAGCCGGCCCCCGGGCCTTCCGGCTAGGTTGAGGAAGCGCCTCCAGGCCAGGGCCTCTTGGTAGCTCTGGTAGCCGAGCCGGCCTAGGTAGAGGCCGAGGGCCAGGGCAAGGGCCCCGGCGAGGAGCCTACGGCGGGTCAGGACGGGGGGCTTGGGCGTGGGGGCCTGCCGCAGGCGGGCCTTCAGGTCCTCCTCCCACCCCGGGGGGACGGGGAGGGGAGGGACGAGGCGAAAGAGGGCCTCGAGGTGCTCCCGGTACCGCTCGCCGCACTCCGTACAGCGGCGCACGTGCGCAAGAAGGGCCTTCCTCTCCTCCTCGGGGAGGGTGTCCAGGGCCAAGGCCATCAGGGTGTCCGGGTCCGGATGGTTCATCGCAAACGCACCTTCAGCTTCTCAAGTGCCCGGCGGAGCCGGCTCTTCACCGTGCCCAGGGGCCAGCCCAGAAAGAGGGCGAGCTCGCTGTGGCTCAGGCCCTGGAAGTAGGCCAGCTCCACGAGCCTCCTCTCCTCCTCGCTCAAGACCGCAAGCGCCCCCCTCACCCATAGCCTCTCCAGGTGCGCTTCGCCTCCTACCCCCTCCTCCAAGCCGTCCCACTCCTCCAGGGGCAGGGTCCTTGGCTGGGCCTTTAGGGCCTTCAGGGCCAGGCGGTGGCCGATGGTGAGGATCCAGGTGCGCGGGGTGCCCAAGGCGGGGTCAAAGCGCTCCGCCTTGCGCCAGATGCGCAAGAAGGTGTCCTGCACCACCTCCTTGGCGGCCTCCCTGTCCCGCAGGATACGCCGGGCCAAGGCGTGCACGTGGGGGGCGTAGCGGCGGTAGAGGAGGAGCAGGGCCTCCTCGTCCCCCCATACCACCCGGCGGAGGAGGTGCTCGTCGGGTTCCCCGTCCATCCCACCTTGTATACCCCAAGGCCCGTCCGGTCGGATCCCCGTATGCTAAGGGGCGTGGCCGCGCTCGTGGTCTACAAAGGCAAGCCCGCCCTCGCCGAGGAGAGGGGAGGCCGCCTGGAGCTCACCCTGGAAGGGGGCGCAAGGCAGAGGGTGCGCCCCAAGGACGTTCTTTTCCTCCACCCGGGGCCCGCCTCCCTGGACCTGAAGCTGCCCCAGGGGGAGGAGGAGGCCGCCTGGGAGCTCTTAGAAGGGCAGACGGTGAGCCTTAGGGAGCTTGCCGAGCTGGTCTACGGGGCCTACACCCCGGAGGCCGCTCTAGGCGCCTACCTCCTCGCCCAGAAGGGGGAGCGCTTCGTCCTCGAGGGGGAAGGGGTCCGGGCCCGCACCCGGGAGGAGCTTCGGGCCTTAGAGGAGGCGGAAAGGAAGCGGGCGGAGCGGGAACGGGCCTTCCAGGAGGCCCTAAAGCGCCTGAAGGAGGGAAGCCCCGCCCTCGAGGACCGCCCCCTCCTCGCCGAGGTGGAGGCCTTAGCCCGGGGGGAGAGGAGGGAAAGCCCTGTCCTAAGGGCCCTAAACCTTCCCGAGACCCCTGAGGCCGCCCACGCCTTCCTCCTCCACCTGGGACTTTGGCAAAGGGAAAACCCCCACCCGAGAAGGCTCGGCCTGCCCCTGCTTCCCCCGGACCTTCCCGTCCCCCCCCTCCCTGAGGAGGACCGGGTGGACCTCACCCACCTTCCCGCCTTCGCCATAGACGACGAGGGGAGCCAGGACCCGGACGACGCCGTCTTCGCCGAGAGGGTGGAAGGGGGCTTCCGCCTTTTCGTCCACGTGGCCGACGTGGCCGCCCTCGTCCCCCCAGGAAGCCCCCTGGACGAGGAGGCCCTGCGCCGGGGGGCGAACCTCTACCTTCCCGAGGGGACGGTGCCCATGCTTCCCCCCGCCGTCACCGAGCGCCTCGGCCTGGGCCTAGGGGAGGTCTCCCCGGCCCTCACCTTTGAGCTATGGGCCTCGGAGGAGGGGGAGCTTCTGGAGGAAAAGGTCTACCCCTCCTGGGTGCGGGTGAAGCGCCTCACCTACCGGGAGGCCCTGGGGGTGGAGGCCTTGGGGCCCCTGGAGGCCCTGGCGGAGGCCTTCCGGGCGCGGCGCCTCGCCGAGGGCGCCCTGGAGATCAGCCTCCCCGAGGTGAAGGTGCGGCTGGAGGGGGAGGAGGTCCGGATCACCCCCTTGTTCCCCTACGCAAGCCGCGTCTGGGTGCGGGAGGCCATGCTCCTCGCCGGGTACGCCGCCGCCCACCTGGCGGTGCGGGAGGGGCTTCCCTTCCCCTTCGCCGCCCAGGAGGCCCCCGCAAGGCGGGTGGAGGGGGAGGGGCTTGCCGCCATGTGGGAGCAGAGGAAGGCCATGAAGCGGGCCCAGCTCAAGGCGGCCCCCGCCCCCCACAAGGGCTTAGGCCTCCCCCTCTACGCCCAGGTGACGAGCCCCCTAAGGCGCTACCTGGACCTCGTGGCCCACCAGCAGCTCAGGGCCTGGCTCAAAGGGGAAAGGCCCCTCTCCCAAAGGGAGGTCCTGGAAAGGGTGGGGGCGGCGGAGGCGGTGGCCGACCTGGTGCGGGAGGCGGAGCGCAAGAGCAAGCTCCACTGGACGCTCCTTTACCTCAAGGAAAAGGGCTACCAGGGGCCCGGCGTCCTGGTGGAAAGGCGGGGGGGCCAAGGGGTCTTCCTCCTCCCTGAGCTCGGCCTCACCGCCCAGGTGGCCCTCTCCCAGGCCCTCCCCCTCAACGCCGAGGCCCGCCTCCGCTTCCTGGAGGCGGACCTTCCTACCCTCGAGGCCCGCTTCGCCCTGGTCTAAGCACCCCACCGCGGTTTTCGCCGCGGCGGGGGCCCCGAAACGCCTGGGCGCTTAGCTACATGTGCTCAATCAGGGCCCGGCCAAACTCGCTGGTCTTGAGGAGGGTGGCGGGCTTCCCCTCGGCCTGGAGGAGGCGGTGGAAATCGTAGGTGACGAGGCCCTTGGAGATGGTGCGCTCCATGGCCTGGAGGATGAGGTCCGCGGCCTCGTTCCAGCCCAAGTAGCGGAGCATCATCTCCCCGGAGAGGATGACGCTAGAGGGGTTCACCTTGTCCTGGCCCGCGTACTTGGGCGCGGTGCCGTGGGTGGCCTCAAAGACGGCGTGGCCGGTCTTGTAGTTGATGTTGGCCCCAGGGGCGATGCCGATCCCTCCTACCTGGGCGGCCAGGGCGTCGGAGATGTAGTCCCCGTTGAGGTTCAGGGTGGCGATCACCGAGTACTCGTCTGGGCGGAGGAGGATCTGCTGCAGGAAGTTGTCGGCGATCATGTCCTTGATGACGATCTCCCGGCCCGTGCGCGGGTTCTTCAGCACGTGCCAGGGACCGCCGTCTAGGGGCGTTGCCCCGTACTTCTCCCGGGCCAGGGCGTAGCCCCATTCCCGGAAGGCCCCCTCGGTGAACTTCATGATGTTCCCCTTGTGGACCAGGGTGACGCTGGGGAGGTCCTCCTTGAGGGCGTAGTCTATGGCCGCCGCCACCAGGCGCTCCGTGCCCTCCCTGGACACGGGCTTGATCCCAAGGCCCGAGGTCTCGGGGAAGCGGATCTTGGCGTAGGCCTTGGGGAACTCCCGCTTGAGGAAGTCCAGGACCTTCTTCGCCTCCTCGCTCCCCGCGGGCCACTCAATCCCCGCGTAGATGTCCTCGGTGTTTTCCCGGAAGATGACCATGTTGACGAGCTCGGGGTGCTTCACCGGGCTCGGCACCCCCTGGAACCAGCGTACGGGGCGGACGCAGGCGTAGAGGTCCAGCTCCTGCCTTAAGGCCACGTTGATGGAGCGGATGCCGCCCCCCACGGGGGTGGTCAGGGGGCCCTTGATGGCCACCAGGTACTCCCGGATGAAGTCCAGGGTTTCCTGGGGTAGCCACACGGGCTCCCCGTAGACCTGGTTGGCCTTCTCCCCCGCGTAGATCTCCGCCCAGGCGATCTTGCGCTTGCCGCCGTAGGCCTTCTCTACGGCGGCGTCCAATACGGGCTTGGCCGCTCTCCAGATGTCGGGGCCGGTGCCGTCCCCCTCAATGAAGCCGATGATGGGCCGGTCGGGGACCTGGAGGACGCCGCCTTGGATGGTGATCCGCTCGCCGTCTTCCGGAACCCGGATGTGCTTGTAGGCCATATGCTACCTCCGGGCCCTAGCATACCCCCTCCTGGGGGGAAAAGTGTCCTAGACTTGGCCTATGCCGGACGCCGTGGTGGTGGGGGCGGGGATCGTGGGGGCGGCCTCCGCGTTTCGCCTGGCGGAGAGGGGGCTTAGGGTCTTGGTCCTGGAGAAAGAAGCCACCTTCGCCCTGGGGTCCACGGGGCGGAGCGCCGCAGGGGTCCGGGTGCAGTTTTCCGAGCCCCTAAACGTCCTCCTCTCCTACCGCTCCATCCTGGAATACCGGGAGATCCCCGAGGCCGCCTACCGGCCCATCGGGTACCTCTTCCTGGTCCCCGAGGCCTTGGCCGAGGTCCAGGAGGAGGCCTTGAGGGTGCAGAGGGCCCTAGGGGTTCCCGTGGAAAAGCTTTCCCTGGCGGAGGCCCAGAGGAAGGTGCCTTTTAGGGAGGAGGGCCTAGCCTACGCCACCTTTGGCCTCCTGGACGGGGTCATAGACCCCCACGGGGCCACGGCCTTTTACCTCAGGGAGGCGAGACGGCTCGGGGCGGAGGTGCGTTTCGCGGAGCCCCTCCTCGCCGCCCGGCGGGAGGGGGGGCTTTGGCGGGTGGAGACCCCTTGGGGGCGGCACGAGGCCCCCTACCTTCTCCTCTGTACTGGGGCCTGGACGGGGGAGGTGGGGCGAGCCTTGGGCCTGGAGATCCCCGTCCAGCCGGTGCGCCGCATGGTCTTCGCCACCGCGCCCGCGCCTTTTCCCCACGCCTTTCCCCTCGCCATTGACCTCTCCACGGGCTTCTACCTGCGCTCCGAGGGGGAGAGGGTGCTCATGGGCCGCTCCAACCCGGAGGAGCCCCCGGGGTTCCGGGAGGGGATGGACTGGGGGTGGCTTGGGCCCACCCTGGAGGCGGGCCTCGCCCGCTTTCCCTTCCTGGAGGGGCTTTCCCTGGACCGGAAGGCCAGCTGGTGGGGCTACTACGAGGTGACCCCGGACCACAACCCCATCCTCGGCTTCGTGGAGGAAGGGCTTCTGGTGGCCGCGGGCTTCTCCGGTCACGGGGTGCAGCAGGCGGCCATGGTGGGCCGCCTCATGGCGGAGGAGGTGGCCTTGGGGCAGGCCCAGAGCCTGGACATCGCCCCCTTTCGCCTGGGGCGCTTCCGCCAGGGAAGGCTCCTCCGGGAGAAGGGCATCGTGTAGAATGGGCCAGTCCCTCGGGACGGAAAGGAGATTCCTGTGCGGGCATTTCTCGCGGTACTGGCGGTGCTGGGCCTCGCCTTGGCCCAAGGCGTGGTCAAGGGCCTCACCCCGGCGGAGCTGGAGGGCGTTTTGCGGCAGGCCCGGATCCCCTACGAGAAGACGGACGCCATGAGGTTCCGCCTGGAGATGGCCAAGCTGGAGAAGGTCTGGATAAATCTGGATTTCTGCCGGGAAAATCGCTGCGGGGTGCTGACCCTGAGCGCGGGTTTCACGCTGGAGGAGCCACCGGACCTCGAGGACATCAACGCCTGGAACCGGGATCACCGCTTTAGCCGGGCCTTCTTGGAGGAGGACGGTTCGGTTTGGGTGGAGTCCGACCTGGACCTCACGGGCGGGGTGAGCCTGGGGGCGGTGGAGGCTTTTTTGAACCTCTTCGCCGAGGAGACCCTCCCCGACTTCATGGACTTCATCGGCTTTGAACCTTGACCCAGGGCCAGCCCTCCCCTAAGATGGGGGGTGCCTGGCAGCCGTGGCGGCGTAGCTCAGGCGGTCAGAGCACACGACTCATAATCGTGGTGTCGTGGGTTCGAGTCCCACCGCCGCCACCAGCGGGGAAGGCTCGCCCCGGGGAAGGCCCCGGGGTTTTTGGTTGGCCCAACCCTGCTTTTTGCCTGCGGGGCCGGGCCTGCTAAACTGGGCGGTGGAGGGCCCGGGATCCCCCCGGTCGCCCGCGGAGGCGTATGCGCGCGCACATCATCACCTTCGGATGCCAGATGAACGAGTACGATTCCCACCTGGTGGCGAGCGAGCTCGTGAGCCTGGGGTGGGAGCTCGTGGACGCGGTGGAGGAAGCGGACTTCGTCTTGGTGAACACCTGCGCTGTGCGGGGTAAGCCCGTGGAGAAGGTGCGCTCCCTCCTGGGCCAGCTCCGCAAGGAGAAGGAGCGTCGGGGCCTCCTCATCGGGATGATGGGGTGCCTGGCCCAGCTGGACGAGGGCCAGCAGATGGCGAAGAAGTTCGGGGTGGACGTTCTCCTGGGCCCCGGGGCCCTTACCTCCTTGCCCGAGGCCCTGAAGCAAAACACCAGGTTCTGGGACCTTACCTTCCGGGAGGACGTCCTGGACTACATCCCCCCGCCCCCCAAAGGGGCGCTTTCCGCCCACGTGACCATCATCCGGGGGTGCAACCACCACTGCACCTACTGCATCGTCCCCACCACCCGCGGCCCCGAGGTCTCCCGCCACCCCGACCTCATCCTTAAGGAGATTGAGCTCCTGAAGCAGGCGGGGGTGGTGGAGGTCACCCTCCTCGGCCAGAACGTCAACTCCTACGGCAAGGACCAGCCGGGCTTCCCCTCCTTCGCCGAGCTCCTCCGCATGGTGGGCGGGATGGGCATCCCCCGGGTGCGCTTCCTCACCAGCCACCCGGTGAACTTCACCGACGACATCATTGAGGCCATCGCCGAAACCCCCGCCATCTGCCGCTACATCCACCTGCCCGTGCAGTCGGGCTCGGACCGGGTGCTCCGCCGCATGGCCCGGGAGTACCGCCGGGCGCATTATCTGGATCGCATCCGAAAAATCCGCGAGATGCTCCCCGATGCCGTGCTTTCCACCGACATCATCGTGGGCTTCCCCGGGGAGACGGAGGAGGACTTCCAGGAGACCCTTTCCCTCTACGACGAGGTGGGGTACGACCAGGCCTACATGTTCATCTACTCGCCCCGCCCCGGTACCCCCGCCTACAAGCACTTCCAGGACCTGCCTCGGGAGGTGAAGGTGGAGCGCCTGATGCGCCTCATTGAGAAGCAGAAGGAGTGGAGCTACCGCAGGAACCTGGAGTGGGTGGGGAAGACGGTGGAGGTTTTGGTGCGGGGGGCGGCCAAGGAGGAGGGCTTCGTCCAGGGGCACGACCGGGGGAACCACCCCGTTCTCATCCCCGCCGCCCAGGCCCCCGTGCCCGGGCTTTACCAGGTGGAGATCAAGCAGGCCACGCCCCACCTCCTCTTCGGGGAGGTGGTGGGGGCGAAGGCCCCGGCCCCCATCCCCCTGCCCGTGGCCTAGGGGGTGAGGGATGCGGTCCATCCTCCCTTTGGGCGTGGCCTTGGCCCTCTTCCTCCTCCTCTTCGCCACCTTCCGCTTCACGGGGCTTGGGTTCTTCCTGGCCCTGGGGGGTGGGGCCCTGGGCTACTTGGGCCTTGCCCGCTGGCAGGGAGAGCTTCTTTCCCGGGGGCCTTCCTTGGCGGCGTTGGAGCGCCTGGCCATGCGGGAGGCCTGGCGGCGAGGCGGGGTCTTGCGCCCGAAAGACCTCTCGGCCTTTTTGTCCGAGGAGGAGGCGGAAAGGCTTCTGGAAGGGCTTGCCGCCCGGGAGCTTTGCCGGAAGGAGGGGGAGGGGTACCGGTTTTAGGGCATGCTTCGGGAGGCCGAGGTGGTGGTCCTGGGGGCCGGGGTGGCGGGGCTTGCCCTGGCCCGCCTCCTTTGGGAAAGGGGCTGGAGGGTCCTGGTGGTGGCCGAGGCCCTGGGGGAGGCGAGCCGCCCTCCCGTGGCCCTGGTGAACCCCCTTAGGGGGAGGCGCTTCACCCTCTCAGCGGAAGGGGAAAGGGCTTTGGAGGCGGCCCTCGCCTTTTACGGCCGCTTCGTCCCCCTCCACCTCGGGGTCTTCCGCCCCGTGCCCGAGGAGGACCGGCCCAAGGTGGCGGGGAGGCTTTCCCGGCTCAAGCACCGCTGGGAGAAGGAGGGGGTGCTTCTGGAGGAGGCCTTTTGGTTGGAGCCGAGGCCCCTTTTGGCGCGCCTCGCCCAGGGGCTTCCCCTCCTTCGGGGGCGGGTTCTGGCCTGGGACCCCCCCCATTTGGTCCTGGAGGGGGGCGGGCGGGTGCGGGGGGAGGTTTTGGTCTACGCCGGGGGTGGCCGGGGGGCGCACCTTTTGGGCCTGGAGGGGCGGCACCTCCCGGGGCTCGTCCTCACCCTCTTGGACTACTTTCCCCGGGCCGTGAGCTACCGGGTCTACTTGGCGGGGGCGGCCTTGGGGGGAAGCTACCTCCCGGGGGAGGAGGACTACCGCCTCCCGCCGCCCACGGAAGGGGAGGTGGAGTGGCTTCTCCAAGGGGCCGAGGCCCTTGTGGGCTACCGCCCCCGGGTGGCCTCCCTTTGGCGGGGGGTGCGCTTTAGGCTTTCCTCCTTTCTCTTCCCCGTGGAGGGGGGGTTCGCCCTCACGGGATTCGGCTCCACGGGCTTTCTCTACGCGCCTCTCCTCGCGGAGAGGCTTGCCGAAAGGCTTTAGACTGAGGGCGTGTACTCGGGAGCGGTCCTCGCGGGAGGGGCCTCGAGGCGCTTCGGGGAGGACAAGGCCCTCTTCCCCTACCGGGGGAAACCCCTCCTCCTTTGGGTCTTGGAAAGCCTGGCGCGGGCGGGGGAGCGCTTCATCGTGGCAAACCGCCCCTACCCGGGCTTCGGGGTGCCCGTCTACCCGGACCTCCTCCCGGGGGCGGATAGCCTCTCGGGCCTCCACTCCGCCCTCGCTCACGCCCGCTTCCCCTGGGTGGCGGTGGCCGCCACGGACCTCCCCTTCCTCACCGGGGAATACTGGGACTTTCTCTATGAAAAGGCCCAGTCCTCCCCCTACCCCGTGGTGGTGGCCTACAATCCGGAAGGCCACCTGGAGCCCCTCATGGCCTTCTACCACAAGGACTGCCTGCCCCAGGTGGAGCGGCAGATCCGGGAGGGGGACTTCCTCCTCCGGCGGGTGATGGAGGTCCTAGGGGCCACCTATGTCCCCGCGGAGGAGGTGGTGGCCCGCTTCGGGCGGGGGGTTTTCCTCAACGCGAACCGCAAGGAGGAGCTCCCCTAATCCCGCACCCGGATGCGGGCGGTGTGGACCAGGGTGCCGTCCAGGTAAAGCTCCAGGGTATAGGCCCCGGGGGTTTTAGGGGCCGGGAGGCTTCCCCGATAGGTGAGGTCATCCACCCGCTCCAGGGCAAGGATGAGGGGGCCGAGGCGCACCTCCACGCGGGAGGCCCGGCGCAGGAGACGGGCCTCGAGGCGCACCTCTTCCCCGGGGTCCAGGAGGGCCGGGGTGGCGGCGAGCGTGGCCAGGGGTCCGGGGCGGAGGGGAAGGAGGGCGGAGGCCTCGGCCTCCTCCTCCCCGCGCTGGGCCCGGACCCGGACCTCCAGGACCCCTTCCCCCTCCACAGGCAGGTAGGCCCCGTAGACCCCTTCCCCTAGGGGCGCCAAGGGGTAGGTGCGCCCCCCCACCTGCGCCAGGACCCTTTCGGGGTTTCCCTGCACCTGCACCCGCAAGGGGAGCTCCGCCCCGGGGGGCAAGGACGGCGGCAGGGGGAGGAGGACCAGGCCCAGGCTCTCCTCCGTGAGGGTGCGCACCACCTCACGCACCACGGGCCGGGCGGCGAGGAGTACCTGGGGCAAGGGGCCGGGCTCCAGATCCAGGATCAGGGGTTCCCCAGGTTCCTGCAGGCGATCCAGACTTTGAGGGTCCAGGCTCAGGGTGTAGCGGCCCGGGAGGAGGCCCCCCACCACGAAGCCGCCCCTCCCGTCGCTGAGGGCGGTCCGCGCCTCGGGGCCTTGGAGCCGCACCAGGGCATAGGGGAGGGGCGGTTCCCCTTCGTCCCGCTGGCCGTTTCGGTTCTCGTCCAGGTAGACCTGGCCCTGGAGGCCCACCACGGTCTCCACCGGGAGGTCCAGGGGGGTGGTGGTGCTCCGCTCCACGCGCACCTCCACCCTGCGCCTCAGGGCCAGGGTGGCCTCGAGGCCGCCCACCTCCAGCCGGTGGATCCCGGGGTAGAGCTCCAGGCGGTAGCGCCCTTGGCCGTCCGTTTGGGTTTCCCACGTCCCCACCCGTACCCGGACCCCGGGTAGGGGAGGCTCGTCCAGGTTGCGCACCCCGTCCCGGTTGCGGTCGTGGAAGACCACGCCCTCCACGTATCCGGTGGCCCGGCCCCCGAAGGCCTGGACCACCTCCTCGGGGGTGTTAAACCCGCCCTTGACCTCCAGGATACCCAAAGCCTGCCAGGCCAGGACCCCCTGCCGGTAGCGCCCGGAAAGGCCGAAGCCCAAACCCTGGGGCAGGCGGTAAAGGAAGACCCCCTGCACCTCCGGGCTTTGCGCCAGGAGGTCATAGCCGAGCCGCAGGCCCGCCTCCAGGTTTTCCACGCGGGCCTCCCCGGCCAGGAGGAGGGTCCGGCCCGTGGGGGTCAGGCTCAGGGCCCCCCGCACGCTGTAGTCCCGCTCCCGGTAGCCCAGGGAAAAAAGCGCCGAGGGGCCCAGGGGCTGGAGGGCCAAGGCCCCCCCCATCTCTAGCCCGTCCAGGCGTAGCCGGAGGCCAAGGTCCCCGGTCAGGCCCTGCTGGTAGCCGAGCCCTGCTTGCACGCTGAAGGGAAGGGTGAGGGGCCGGTAGTCCAGCCCCACCCTTCCCCCCATCCCCTGCCCCGCCCTGAGGGTGAGGTTGGCCCGCACCTCCTCCGTGAGGGTGGTGGTTCCCTCCAGGCTACCCTGCCAGGTATTCCCTTGGTAGGCCACCTCCCCCTTGAGACCCCAGGGGGCCTGGGACCGGGTAGCCCCCCCCAGGCGGAAGGAGGGCTCCCCCAGGTATTCCAGGCGCCCCGAGAGGCTAAAGGGGCGCTCCTCCCACCTGACCTCCAGGCCGCCCCCCGCCCGCACCTCCTCGGGGCTGGTCCGGCGCCGGAGGGCGAGGTAGGGGGTGAGGGTGAGGTTTCCCTCCCGGAGGGCATAGCCCAGGTCCAGGCGCTGGGCCAGGGCGCTCAGGGTCAGGCCCAGGCGGGCGGGGCCTTCTTGGTAGAGCCCGCCAAAGGTGGGCGTCACGTTTCCGAAGGCGTAGTAGGCCTGGAAGGGCCCCCACTCCCCCTCCAGGCGGAGGTAGCCCCCGTAGCCCCGAAGGCCCAGGGCGAAGGCCTCGCCCCGCAGGAACGCCTCCCCTTTGAGGGTGTCCTGGCTCCACTCCAGCCCTGAGGCCAGGCCCACGTAGTCCGAGAGGCTTCCCGATAGCCCCAGGGCCAGGGCGTAGTTCCAGGCTTCCCCACCGTAGGCGAGCCGCAGGCCGAAGCGGTAGCGCAGGGCATTCCTTCCCAGGGTTTCCGCCCCGGCGAAGGGCAGGATGAGGGTTTCCACCACCCCGTAGGCCCGGACGCCGGGGTCAAGCCCCGAGTAGGCCAGGAGGGTGGCCGTGTCCCGGTTCCGCCCCGTGAGGGTGAGCTCCAGAAGGATCTCCTTCTTCTCCCCGGGTTCCAGGGTGACCAGGGCGCTTTCCAAGCGGTAGGGGAGGAGGGTGCGCACCTCCAGGCGCACCCGGTCGGGGGCGTTGCCCGTGTTCTGGAGGAGGAAGGTGTAGGTGAGGGTTTCCCCCTCTACCCCTGTGCCCCCTGGGGGTGCCCGGAGGGAGAGGCCCGCTTCCGGCAGGACCCGCACCCGGATCTCCCGTACCTCCCGGGCGTCCCGGACCCTGATGAGGTACTCCCCCGCCCGGGCCTCGAGGCCCACCAGGAAGTTCAAGAGCCCCTCCCCCTCCACCTGGCCCGTGAGGGGAAGGAAGACCGCTGGGGCCTCGGCGAGGATGGTCCCTTCCCCCCTCACGGGAAGGCTTAAGAACCCGCCCCGCTTGGCCTCGAGGCTCTCCGGCACCTCGAGGGCCAGGGCGACCCCCAGGAGGAAGGGCAGGAACCCCCGCATCTCAAAGCCGGCTTAGGGCGAAGACCAGGCTTCCCCGGTAGACCCCAGGCGCCTCCTGGCCGGTGAGGATCAGGCGCACCTCCACCAGGTGGCGCTGGTACCCCCCCGAAGGCCCGCTTCCCGTGAGGAGGACCGTGCGAGGCCCCAGGGGCGTCCAGGGGCCGCCGTTCACCCGCACCTCCAGTTGGCTGGGGGAGAGGAGCTTGCCCCCGTCCGCCACCAGGGGTTCGGCCAGCACCTCCACCGTCCAGCCCCCTTCCAGGTTGCTGAAGACGCTTAGGGTGAGGGGGCCCGAGGGGGCCGTGGGGGCGTAGGCGAAGGGAAAGGTGGGCGGGGGATAACCCGTGCGGGCCAGGTCAAAGACCACCTCCTCCGCGCTCAGGGTGAGGGCGCTTCCCTCGGGGAGGTTGACCCCGATGGGCACCTGGGCCAAGGCCACGAGGCCCAGGCCCAACAACCAGATAACCTTGCGCAAAGGCCACCTCCTCTAGCGCACTTCCAGCCGGGCCTCCCCCGCGATGAGGTTCGCCTCCCCGTAGTCCAGGACCGCGAGGACCACATACCGGCCCGGGGCCAGGGGCTTTTCCAAAGGGGCGGGGATCTCGTGGGTGGCCCCGGGGAGGCTGGCCGCCTCCGGCACCGCCACCTGGGCCACCGTCTTCCCCGTGGCCTCCCGCACCTCCACCCGCCCCTTGAGGCGCATGACCCCCGTGCCCGTGTTCTGGAAGACGATCCGTAGGGTCGCCCCTTCCCGCCCCGCGGGGGGCTGGTACCGCACCCCCTGGATGCGCCCGGAGCGGACCACCCGGCCCACGTCCACGTAGACCACGTGCCCCACCCGGGTCCGCACCCGGATGCCGATGCCCTCCCTGTTCTCCTGGCCCTGGGCGGGGGCGGACTCGAAGAAGATAATCCCCCAGTAGCTCCCGTCCTGGGCCCCAGGGGGAACCTGGACCGTGTAGCGCACCTCCTGGTTCCCCTGGGGCTGGAGGACGAACTCCAGGGGGGAGACGGCCAGCCAGCGCACCAGGCTTCTTGGGTGGCTTCCTGGGTCCAGGTACAGGGGGGCGCCGTCGGGCTTGAGGAGGACGTCGGAGAGGACCACGCTCACCCTCAGGTTCCCTTGCCGACCGGGGTGGTCCACCGTGACCGTCTGGGTGGCGCTGGCCCCCGGGGCCAGGGGTAGGAGGACCCGGGGAGGGCTTACCCCCACCCCGGTTTGGGCCTGGGCCAGGGAGAGGAGGAGGAGCAAGGGGATGAGGTTTCTCATGGCTGGAGTTTAGGGGATGCCCCCCTGGGGCGGGAAGCCCCAGGGGGTTCAGCGGGCCTCAGAGGGCCGCCAGCTGGAAGAGGAAGTTGAACTCGTAGGTTCCCGCCTGCTCGGTTCCGTCAAACCAGAAGGCCTCGATGATGAGGTCGTCCAGCCAGCCCGGGAGGCGCCTTCCTAGCATCTTGAGAAGCTCAATGGGAGCCCCCAGGTCGCTGGATCCGGGGATGATCTCCACGAACCTCTCGTGGCCGATGTCCTGGGCCCGATCCACCACCCCGAGCTTGCCGTAGGTGGGGCCGCCCAGGGTACGGGTCACCTTGAGGTCCAGCTCGCACCCCTCCCGGTTGTTGCAGAACTTCTGGAGCACCTTCTGGTTGATGCAGATGATGGTTCCCTTTTCGCCCTCGTCGATCTTCCCGTTGTCGTTCAGGTCCTTGATGGCGGGGTAGGTGTCGATGGGGACGAAGTGGCCCGCCAGGGCGTCCGCGATGGCCTCCTCCAGGCTCCCCGTGTACCCCTTGGGCACCAGGAAGCATCCCTCCCCATTCTGGCCGGGGACGGGGCTATTGAGGTCCACCACCCACTCGTCCTCGGTGAGGTGGAGGGCCACCCGCTGGGGGATGGTGAGGTTGATGCGCTGGGTGACGGAGGCGGAATCCTCGCCCACGTCGTACGCCTCACCGCCGTTGGCCAGGGCCGCTCCCAAGAGGAGGGCCAAGGCGCTAAGGGACAGGATGAGCTTCTTCACTGCCTACCTCCTCATAGACCCGCCAGGGTGAAGGTCACGTCGATGGTGTAGGTGCCGTCCAGCTCGCTGCCATCAAACCAGAAGGCCTCCACGATGAGGTCGTCCAGCCAGCCGCCCGTGGGGCCGCTGCCCGAGGCCACCACGTGGGGCCCGGAGGGGAGGGCGTTGGTGGCAAAGCCCCCCATGGGCACGTGGTCGATGAGGTCGGCCAGGCCGAACCAGCCGAACCCGCTCGTGGGCGTGCCGGTGAGGTTCACGGAAAGCTGCCAGCCCTCGGGGTCGTTGGAGAACTTCTGCAGAATCTTCTGGTTCACGCAGATGAGCGTCCCCTTCTCGTCATCGCCCAGCTTGCCGTCCCCGTTGTAGTCCTTGGCCGCGGGGTAGGCCCCGATGGGGCGGAAGACCCCGCCCCCCAGGGCGTAGTTGACGAGGTCCGCGGGCGTGCGCACGGCCTTGGGCACCAGGTAGCACCCCTCGGCAGGCGGCCGCGGATCGCTGGGATCAAAGACGTAGTCCGAGGGCGCCTCCGGAGGGCTATTCAGGTCCAGGTTCCACTCGTCCTCCGTGAGGTGGAGGGCGTAGCGGGGCGGGATGATGACCCGCACCTTCTCCTTCACCGCCGCCTGGTCGTGGTTGTCGTCGTAAAGCTCTTCCACGTCGCCGTCCAAGTCCCCTTCCGAGGGGAAGCCCACCTGGGCCATGGCCACGCCCGTGGCCAGGGCCAAGGCCAGGAGCCAGAGGATGTGCTTCTTCATGATTCACTCCTTTCCGCGTAGGTTGCCCGGTCGCCTAGAGCCTGAAGCCGCCTACAGCAGGGTCAGGGTGTAGACCAGCTGCCCTTCGTACGTGCCCGGGACCTCGGTGCCGTCCAGGCGGAGCTTGATCCCCAGGGTCACCGACTGCCAGCCCCCCGGGTGGTCCACCACCTCCTCCAGGAGCACCCCGCCCTGGGGCCCCGCGGGGGCTGGGCACAGGTGGGAAGGGGGGCGGTCCCAGTCGGGATGGTAGGCCAGGCACTTCCAGTGGGGGGTGGGGGGTACCCCGCCCCGCCCCGTGAGGATGGAGTGGACGGCGAAGTGGCTGGCGTCCAGCACCGCCCCTTCTGGGCTCGTGGGCTCCACGGCAAAGGCCACCTCCAGGGCCCAGTGGGGGTGCTGGGTGAAGACGTGGAGGCGCATGGAGGGGTGGGTGAAGAACTGGGGAAAGCGTTTGGAGCCGGGGACCACCCGCCCTTCCCCGTCCAGGAGGTAGGGGGGGTAGGGGCGGCCGTCCTCGTCCAGGAAGCGCCCGTCCCCGCCGTAAAGCCCCGCGCAGTGGGGGGGCACGGGCCCCAGGGTGGCGCAGCGGAGGTCAAAGACCACCACCGGGTCCCGCAGGCAGAGGCTGGGGTCCAGAGGGTTTCTTGGGCAGTAGGGGGGCTGGGCCGGGCTTCCCCCACCCCTTCCCGCCCAGAGGACCCCCTGGCGCGCACC
Organism: Thermus sp. FJN-A; assembly: GCF_054655095.1. Taxonomy (NCBI): domain Bacteria; kingdom Thermotogati; phylum Deinococcota; class Deinococci; order Thermales; family Thermaceae; genus Thermus; species Thermus sp. FJN-A. The sequence continues at coordinate 15,044 of NZ_BAAHSC010000163.1, read as the reverse complement.
GCCTGGGCCGAGGTCCGGGCCCTCCAACCAGAGGGCCGCTCGCTCGGGGATGTTGACCTCTATCCGCACCGTGGCTTGGGGACCCACGGCTCCCACGAGGAGGGGCAGGAGCGCCGCAAGCCCTAGGGTCCCAAGCCTCATCCTTCTCACCTCCCTTACGGAAGCGAGGTTAGGCCAGGGGGTGTGAAGGGAGCGTGAAGGGGGTTTGGTCGTTTTTCACAGGGGTTTGACGACTGTGCGTTAAACTTCATGGCAAGAGGGCTGCGGGTTTTCACGCCTCTTTAACGTCGGGCTTAACGGAGGTGGTCCATGGTGCCCGTACGGCTTCCCCTATATGGCCCTGCCCGGGCGGAAGGCCCCATGGGGCCCCTGCCCCTAAGGCGGAAGGCCTTGGGGGTCCTTTACTACCTCGCCCTGGAAGGCCCTACCCGCAGGGAGAAGCTTGCGGACCTCCTTTGGGGGCACGGGGCCGCCTTGCAGAACCTGCGGGCCGAGCTCACCCACCTCCGCACCTTCTTCGGCAAGGAAGCCTTCCGGGGCCCCGTGCTCGCCCTGCCTCCCGGCGTGGAGCTGGACCGCACCCCGGGGGGCGGTGAGGTGCTGGAGGGCCTCGAGGACCTCTCGCCCCTCTTCGCGGACTGGGTCCAGGGCTTGCGGGCCCGCCTGTCCCCAGACATGGAGGCCGTGCCCTTTTCCGAGCGGCTGAAGGGGGTGCGGCCCCCCGCCTTGGTGGTGCTCATCGGCCCCCCAGGCTCGGGGCGGGAGGCCTTGGCCCAGGCCTTGGCCGCCCGGTTGGGCCTGCCCTTCCGGCGGGGTATGGGCCAGGGGCCGGGGGTGTTCTACTTTGACGAGCCCCTACCCCCCAAGGAGGCGGCCTTTTCCCTTTCCCCCACGCCGGGCCAGGTAGTGGTGGTGGCTCGGAGCAGTTTCGGGGAGGATCCCGCCTTCCTCCTGGCCTTGAGGGTGCGGTTTCCCGCCGCCCTCACCGTGGTGGAACGCGTGCCCCGCCTCTCCTGGGAGGAGGCAAGGGAGGGCCTCCTGGCCCGCCTGCCCTTCGCCGAGGCCGCCCGCTTCTACCTGAGGAGCGGGGGCCGGGTGGAGGTCATGCAGGAGCTCCTGGCCCTGGCCAACCCCGAGGCCCTTCCCCAGCGGATTCGGGCCATGGTGGCCCTCGAGGCCCGCTACCTTCCCCAGGAGGTTCGCCGGACCCTGGAGGTCCTGGCCCTCCACCCTGGCCCTTGGCCCGAGAAGCTGGCCCAGACCATGGGATGCGCGGAGGCCTTGGACGAGCTGGAGCATAGGGGGTGGCTCCTCCTGCGGGAGGGGCGCTACCACCTGAGCGAGCCGCAGTTTCGCCCCTACCTGGCCACCGGCCTGGCCGAGGGGGAGCGCTCCCGCATCCACGGCCGCCTGGCGGAGGCTTTCCGCGAGCTGGGCGACCCGGTGGCCGAGGCCTACCACCGCTTCCAGCAAGGGGAGGCGGTGGACTACGCGCGCCTGGAGCGGGAGCTCAAGGGGTGGCGGCGGGCGGCGGCCCTGGGCCTGAAGCCTTCCACCCCACCCCCCGCCGTGAGGGTGGGGTGGAGGCGGGCCCTGGGCGGGCCCCGCGAGGTCCAGCTGGTTTCTTTGGCCGGGGAAGAGGTGGGGGAGGTCTTGGAGCTGGAGGCGCCCAGCGTGGTGCACCTTACCGGCCTAATCTACCAGGAGCTTCCCTTTGGGCTTGGGGCCAGCCTCGAGGCCTTCCCCTTGCGCTTGCGCTCCGGGGAACGGGAGGTCTTCTTCCTTCCGGGCCAGGCGGGGGGCCACTTCTTCTGGGGCACGGTTCTTCCCCAAGAGCCCCTGGATTACCGCTTCCTCCTGCCCCCGGGGCGCCACTTCCTGGAACTCGGCACCCCCGGGATCGCCTCCCTGCGCTTGGCCGTGGCCGAGGCAACCCCCGGAGCCCAGGAAGCCCTGGTGCCCTTGGGCGTGCCCGTGGAGCTTGCCTAGGCCCCCGCTCCGGGCTGGGGCCGGTCGGCGGGGCCCACGGGCGGGGGCACCGCGGGGAGGAGGAGGAGCCTCAGCACCTCCCCCACCTCCTCCACGAAGTGGATCTCCAGGTCCTTGAGGATCTCCTCCGGCACCTCCTTGAGCTCGGGCTCGTTCTCCTTGGGGAGGATGACCCTGTAAATCCCCGCCTGATGGGCGGCGAGGAGCTTCTCCTTGACCCCGCCGATGGGGAGGACCCTGCCCCGCAGGGTGATCTCCCCGGTCATGGCGATGTCCATGCGCACCGGGCGGCCCGTGAGGGCGCTGGCCAAGGCGGTGGCCATGGTGATGCCGGCGGAGGGGCCGTCCTTGGGGGTGGCCCCTTCCGGCACGTGGATGTGCAGGTCAAAGTCCTTGTGGAAGCCCTCGGGAAGCCCCCACTCCTCCCGGTGGGCCCGGAGGTAGGTGAGGGCGGCGTGGGCCGACTCCTTCATGACCTCCCCCAGGTTGCCGGTGAGGTTCACCTTGCCCGTGCCCGGAACGGCCACGGCCTCAATGGTGAGGAGGGTGCCCCCGTAGGGGGTCCAGGCCAGGCCCTGGGCCGCCCCCACCTGGGGGGCCTTCTCCGCCCGGTCGGGGCGGTACTTGGGCACGCCCAGGTAGGCCTCCAGGTCGCCCGCGTCCACCACCCTCACCCCTTCCCAGGGGGCCTCGAGGTAGTCCTTGGCGGCCTTCCTGGCCACCTTGGAAAGCTCCCGGTCCAGATTGCGCACCCCGGCCTCCCGGGTGTACTCCTGCACGATGCGCTCGATGGCCCGGTCGGTGATCTCCAGCCTGCCCTCGAGGCCCGCCTCCTTCACCTGGAAGGGCCAGCGGAAGTGGCGGGCTATGGCGCGCTTCTCGGGAAGGGTGTACCCGGGGATCTCAATCACCTCCATCCGGTCCAGGAGGGGCCTCGGGATGGTGGAAAGGGTGTTGGCGGTGGTGATGAAGAAGACCTTGGAGAGGTCGTAGGGCACGTCCAGGTAGTGGTCGGTGAAGGTGTGGTTCTGCTCCGGGTCCAGCACCTCCAAGAGGGCCGAGGCCGGGTCCCCCCGCCAGTCGGAGGAGAGCTTATCGATCTCGTCCAGGAGGAAGACGGGGTTCACCACCCCCACCTGCTTCATCCCCTGGATGATCTTGCCGGGAAGGGCCCCGATGTAGGTGCGGCGGTGCCCCCGGATCTCCGCCTCGTCCCGCACCCCGCCCAGGGAGATGCGGTGGAAGCGGCGGTTCATGCTCCGGGCGATGCTCTTGCCCAAGGAGGTCTTGCCCACCCCCGGGGGCCCCACGAAGCAGAGGATGGGGGCGTGGCCCTTCACCTCCTTCCCCTGGGTGAGCTGGCGCACCGCCAGGTACTCCAGGATGCGCTCCTTCACGTCCTTCAGGCCGTAGTGGTCCTCGTCCAGGACCCGCTTGGTGACGGCGATGTCCAAAACCTCGGGGTCGGCCTCGGTCCAGGGCACGTCCAGGAGCCAGTCCAGGTAGGTGCGGCTCACCGTGGCCTCGGGGGAGCCGGGCTGCATGCGCTCCAGGCGCTTGAGCTCTTTGAGGGCCTTCTCCTTCACGGGCTCGGGCATGCCCTTCTTCTCTATGCGCTCCCGGAGCTCCTCCATCTCCGAGAGGAAGTCCTCCCCGCCCCCGAGCTCCTTCTGGATGGCCTTCATCTGCTCCCGCAGGTAGTACTCCCGCTGGTTCTGGTCCATCTGCTCCTTGACCCGGGCGGCGATCTTCTTGTCCAGGTCAAAGCGCTCCAGGTCGCGGAGGAGCAGGGCCAACACCCGCTTCAGGCGCTCCTCCACCTCCGGGGTCTCCAGGATGCCCTGCTTTTCCTCCAGGGACCAGGTGGCGTGGTGGGTCACCAGGTCCGCCAGGACCGCGGGATCCAGGGTGCTCTTCACCGCCTCCTGCTGGTAGCGGTCCAGGCGCAGGGTCTTGTGGTTCTGCAGGTAGCGCTCGAAGGCCTCCTGCACCTCCCCCACCAGGACCCGGGCGAGGCTTGGGTCCTGCAGGGGGGGTTCGGCCAAGACCTCCCCCACGGCCCGGAGGTAGGGGGCGGCCACGTACTGGAGGATCCGGGCGCGGCTTCTCGCCTCTACCATCACCTGCAGGGTGCCGTCCGGCAGGCGCATGGCCTGCTTCACCACGGCCAGGGTGCCCACCCCGTAGAGGTCTTCCGGCGCGGGGTCGTCCACCTCCGGGTCCTGCTGGGCCACCAGAAAGAGGTAGCGGTCGGCGTTGAGGGCCTCCTCCACCGCCCGCTTGCTCTTGGGGCGGCCCACGTCCACCCCCGTGGTGGTGTGGGGGAGGATGACGGTGTTCCTAAGGGGCAAAACGGGAAGTTCCAGGCGCAGGGCGTCCTTCATCTACCCCCATGATACCCCCTGGGGAGGTAGCGATGGGGCCTGCCACCACAAAGGCCTAGAAGCCTAGGGTGACGGTGGCCTTGAGGTTCTTAAAGGTGAAGGTTAGGTTCCCGCCGGGCAAGCCCTGGGCCATGGCCCCGAGCCACACCCTTCCCCCCTGCACCCCTTGGGTCAGCTTCTCGCCCCTTAGGGTGAGGGTGGCTTGCGCGCTTCCGGAAAAGGCGGCCTCGCCAATATGCCCATCCTCGGGGCCCAGGGTGCAGGCGTAGGCGTACACGTTTTGGAAGTCCCTCAGGGCCAAGCAGTTATTGTCCTGGGCTGGGTCTAGGGTGCGGGCGTAGAGGTCTAGGGTGAGGGTTAGAGATTGGCTGGCCTCGAGGGTGCCCGTGACCTGAACGTCCTTGAGGACGCTTCCGGGCGGGGAGAACCCCTGGGGGTTGGCGGGGTAGATCACCTTGCCCGCGGTGTCCCCAAGGGCGGGGATTTGGACGGTTTGGTCGGGAAGGGAAACGGAGACGGTGACCGAGCAGGCGGCGAGGAGGCTGCCTAGGGCTAGGAGAAACCAAGGAGCGCGGCGCATGTGGCCATTATATACCCTTAGCGCCCAAACCTGTTGCCGCGGGGAGCCTGGGGGAGACGGGGTAGCATGGGCTTGTGCACCGTCTCCTCTTTGCCCTGGACCCCGAGGCCGCCCACGAGCTCACCCTGGGCCTCCTCTCCTTTTGGTCGGAAAGGGGGCCCCTTTTGCGGGTGCCGGCAAGGCTCCTCCGGGTGGAAGACCCCCGCCTCCGGGTGGAGGCCCTGGGCCTCGCCTTTCCTAACCCCTTGGGCCTGGCGGCGGGTATGGACAAGGACGCCCGGGCGCTAGGGGCCTGGTGGGCCTTGGGCTTTGGCTTCGCCGAGGTGGGGACCCTCACCCCCAGGCCCCAGGAGGGAAACCCGAGGCCGAGGCTTTTCCGCTTGGTGGAAGACCGTGCCCTCATCAACCGCATGGGCTTCAACAACCGGGGAGCGAGGGAGGCCGCCACGCGCCTAAAGCGCTTCCGCGAAAGGGGGCTTCCTCTCCCCGTGGGGGTCAACCTGGGGAAGAACCGGGACACACCTTTGGAGCGGGCGGCGGAGGACTACCTGGAGGCCCTAAAGGCCTTGGAGCCCTACGGGGACTACTTCGTCCTGAACGTGAGCTCCCCCAACACCCCGGGGCTTCGCGCCCTGCAGGAGGGCCCCTTCCTGGACGAGCTCCTTTCCCGCCTCCGCCCCGCTACCCCCAAGCCCCTCCTTCTCAAGGTGGCCCCGGACCTCTCCCCCCAGGCCTTGGACGAGGTGGTGGCCCTGGCTCAGAAGCACCGCCTGGAGGGCCTGGTAGCGGTGAACACCACCCTGAGCCGGGAGGGCCTCAGGAGCCCCCTGGCCCAGGAAGCCGGGGGGCTTTCGGGAAGGCCCTTGAAGGAGCGGGCCTTGGCCGTCCTCCACCACCTGGCCCAGGCCGGGGGCCTCACCCTGGTGAGCGTGGGGGGCGTGGAGACGCCTTTGGACCTTTGGGAAAGGCTCAAGGCCGGGGCGAGCCTGGTCCAGGTCTACACGGGCTTCGTCTACGGGGGGCCCCTCTTCCCCAGGCGCCTCCTAAAGGGGCTTCTCCGCCTCATGGAGGCCGAGGGGGTTTCTTCCCTGCGGGACCTCAGGCGGTGAGGGCGCGCCCTTATTCCAGCGCCTTGTGGACCACCTTTCCCTGCACCAGGGTGAGGACGGGCCAGCCCCCAAGCCGCCATCCCGCCCAAGGGGAGTACTTGGCCTTGGAGGCGAAGGCCCTGGGGTCCACGGGGCGCTCCTTGGGGGAGAGGAGGACCAGGCTCGCCTCGGCCCCTTCCTCCAGGTGGATGGGGGGAAGCCCCAGGACCCGCCTGGGCCCGTGGGTGAAGAGCGCCACGAGCCTGGGAAGGGGGAAGCCCCGCTTCAGGTGGAGTTCGGTGTAGAGGAGGGGGAAGGCCACCTCCAGGCTTGGGATGCCGAAGGGGGCCCGGAGGAGGTCCATCTCCTTCTCCGCCAGGGTGTGGGGGGCGTGGTCGGTGGCGATGGCGTCCAGGGTGCCGTCCAAGAGCCCTTCCAGGAGGGCCTCCTGGTCCTCCCGGGTGCGGAGGGGCGGGGCCACCTTGAAGAGGGGGTCAAAGGCCTTTAGGGCCTCTTCCGTGAGGGTGAGGTGGTGGGGGGTGGCCTCCGCGGTCACGGGAAGCCCGGCCCGCTTGGCCTCCCGGAGAAGTTCCAGGCCCCGCTTCGTGGAGAGGTGCTGGACGTGGAGCCTGGGCACGGCCTGGCTTCGCCTCCTGGCGTAGCGCAGGACCTCGAGGTCCCGGGCGATCCGGGCCGCCTCGGCCTCCGGGGGGTTTCCGGGAAGGCCCAAAAGGTCCGCCAGGGCCCCGTCGTTCATCACCCCGTTTCGCCTAAGGCTCGCGTCCTCCGCATGGACCGCCACGGGAAGGCCCAAGGGGGCGGCCTGAAGGAGCCCCGCCGCCAGCACCCCGGCGTCCTCGTTGGTGCGGCCGTCATCGGTGAGGAGGACGGCCCCGGCCTCCTTCAGGAGCCCAGCTTCCGTGAGGTGCTTCCCCTCCTGCCCCAGGGTGAGGGCGGCCGCGGGGTGGAGCCTGGCGAGGCCCAGGGCCTCCGCCTTCTCCTTCAGGGCCCGCACCGCCTCCGGGGTGTCCACGGGGGGGCGGGTGTTGGGCATGGAGACGAGGTCGGTGTACCCCCCCCGCACCGCCGCGAGAAGCCCCGAGAAAAGGTCCTCCTTCACCTCCTCCCCGGGCTCCCGCAGGTGGGCGTGGAGGTCCAAAAACCCCGGGGCGAGGAAGCACCCCGTGCCGTCTATGACCTCTTGGGCCTCCCCCCCTTCCAGGGAGAGGATCCGCCCCTCGCCGATGAGGACGTCCAGGGGTCCCCGCTCGCCCCTAGCGTCCACGAGCCGAACGTTTCGGATCAGGATCATGTTTTTTCCCTCCCCACCAGGAGGTGGTAAAGCACCGCCATGCGCACCGCCACCCCGTTTTTCACCTGGCGGTTCACCAGGCTCCTTTCCGAGTCCGCCAGGGTGCCTTCCAGCTCCACGTCCCGGTTCATGGGGCCGGGGTGGAGGAGGGGCGCCTGGGGCTTGGCCCGGGCGAGGCGCTTTGCCGTCACCTGGTAGCGGGCGATGTAGTCCTGGAGGTTCACAAGCCCCGCCTCCATGCGCTCCTTCTGGAGCCTCAGGACCATGACCGCGTCCGCCTCCTCCAGGGCTTCCTCCAGGCTCGAGGTGAGCCTGGCCCCGGGGAGGGCCTGCGGGAGGAGGGCGGGAGGCCCGGCGCAAACGACCTCGGCCCCGAGGAGGGAGAAGAGCTCGGCCCCCGAGCGGGCCACCCGGGAGTGGAGGATGTCCCCCACGATGGCGATCTTCCTCCCCTCCAGGCCGCCCAAGGCTTCCAAAAGGGTGAAGGCGTCCAGAAGGGCCTGGGTGGGGTGGGCCCGGCGGCCGTCCCCCCCGTTGATGACCGCCCCCCTCACCCAGCGGGTGGCCTGGTGGGGCACCCCGGCGGCGTCGGCCCGGATCACGTAGGCGTCCACGCCCATGGCCTCGAGGGTGAGGAGGGTATCCTTGTAGCTTTCCCCCTTCTGGAGGCTACTGGTCTGGGCGGCGAAGGAGACCACGTCCGCGGACATGCGCCGGGCGGCGAGCTCAAAGGAGATGCGGGTCCGGGTGGAGGGCTCGAAGAAAACCGTGGCCACGGTGAAGCCCTGGAGGGCGGGAACCTTCTTTATGGGCCGCTCCAACACCTCCGCCATGACCCTGGCGGTGTCCAGGAGGCTTTCCACCTCAGGCCTGTTCCAGCCCTGGAAGTCCAGGAGGTGCCTCATGCCGCCTCCCTTTCCCAAAGCTCCACCCGGTCCTCCCCGTCCACCTCGGCCACCTTGACCTTCACCACCTCGTTTTTGGCGGTGGGCACGTTCTTGCCCACGAAGTCCGCCCGGATGGGAAGCTCCCGGTGCCCCCGGTCCACCAAGACCGCCAGGTAGATGCGCCTCGGCCTTCCCAGGTCCATGAGGGCATCCAGGGCGGCCCGGGCGGTGCGGCCCGTGTAGAGGACGTCGTCCACCAGGACCACCGCCTTGCCCGAGAGGTCAAAGGGGATGCGGGTCTCCCGCACCTGGGGCCGGACCCCGATCTCCGAGAGGTCGTCCCGGTAAAGGGTGATGTCCAGGATCCCCACAGGCACCTCCTTCCCCTCGAACTCCCGGATGTAGCGGGCGATCCTTTGGGCCAAGGGGATGCCCCGGGTGTGGATGCCCACCAGGGTGAGCCCTTCCGTGCCCTTGTTGGCCTCCACGATCTCGTGGGCGATGCGGTAAAGGGCCCGGCGCATCTCCTCTTGGTTCATGAGTTCCGCCTTGTAGCGCACGCCTCACCTCCAAGAAAAAGCGGAGGCCGACGCCTCCGCCTGGCTTCTTTCCTTGGGCCGCCTCACCTGTAGGTCCACTTTTACCCCCTTTCCGGCCTCGCGGGACCGGTTTAAAGGCCACCCCCACCTTACACCCCCGGGGGCCCAAGGGCAAGAACCCGCCTAGGCTTGGGCCTAGGCGGGAAGCCCGGGCGGGGGCTACGGCCTAAGCTGCCTTGGGCTTCTCCCGGGCCACGCTTAAGGCCAGGGCCCCCACGAGCACACCCACGATGAGGGCGTTCCACATGGCGTTGCCCATCCCGCTGAACCCCAGGATCCAGGGAGAGAGGATGAGCCAGACGCCGAGGAGCACGTTCACCCACTCCTCCCACATGGGACCGCCCCTAAGGTGCATGAGGGCCATAAGCCCCACCACCACCCCGATGATGACCGCATTCCACATGGCGGCCGGGGTGGCGCTGAAGCCCAAGAGCCAGGGGGAAAGGATGAGCCAAAGGCCCAGGACGAGGTTGGCCCAGTCCTGCCAGCGCTGCATACGCTCACCTCCTTTCTCCCCCACCATAAGACGCCGGGAATGGTGGGAATAGTGCCAAAGGTTACCTTTTCCCCCTGAAGGGACGGAGGTACCGCCAGGCGGTCCAGAGCAGGACGGCGGTGAAGACCAGGCGCAAGGCGGCTTCGGGCAGGTAATGGGCGGCCTCCCCCCCTAGGAAGGTGCCGAGGAGCACCCCGGGCACCAGGCCCGCGGCCAGGGAGGGGTCCACGTTGCCCAGGCGGTGGTGGGTGTGGGCCCCCACCAGGCTGGCGGGGACCATGGCCAGGAGGCTCGTGCCCTGGGCGGTGTGCTGGTCCATGCCCAGGAGGAGGACCATGGCCGGGACCATGATGGTCCCCCCGCCCACGCCCATCATCCCCGAGAGGAAGCCGGTGAGGCTCCCGGCGAGGAGGAGGGTGAGGTCCTCCAGGGCTTCGCCCCGGATGAGGCCCACCGGGGCCAGGTGGGGCTTAAGGAGGAGGAGGAAGGAGACGAAAAGGAGGAAGAAGCCGAAGGCCCTCTTCAGGTCCCTCTCCGGCAGGCCGTGGGCGTAGCGGGCCCCCAGGCGGGCCGTGAGGATGGCGGTGGCGGCCAGGAACAGGGCGGCCTTGAGGCTTAAGGAGCCTTGGAGCCCGTAGGTGACGGCGCCCATAAGCCCGGTGAAGAAGACGGCCACCAGGCTGGTGCCGTGGGCCTGGTGCTGGGAGAGGCGCAGGAGCCCCACCATGAGGGGGATCATCACCGTTCCCCCCCCAAGCCCCACCAAGCCGCCGAACGCCCCGCCCAGGATGCCGATGAGAAAGCCCATGGGGCCTATACTACCGGGTTCGGTGGCTCTTGGCCTTCCAAGATGGCGAGGAGATTGGCCACCGCCATCGCCGCCATGCGCTCCCGGGTCCTCCTTCCCGCCGAGCCCATGTGGGGGGTGATAACCGCGTTGGGTAGGCGGTAGAGGGGGTGGTCCTGCGGCAGGGGCTCGGGGTCGGTGACGTCCAGGCCCGCCCCGAAGAGGTGCCCCTTTAGGGCCTCCACCAGGGCCTCGGTGTCCACCAGGGCCCCTCGGGCGGTGTTGATGAGGATCGCGCCCCGCTTCATGGCGAAAAGCCGCCTGCGGTCCATGATCCGGTGGGTTTCCGGGGTGAGGGGCGCGTGGAGGCTCACCACGTCGGCGGAGGCAAGGAGTTCTTCCAGGGGAAGGCGGGGGTAGGGGAGGGGTTTTTCCGTGCGGCTGGCGTAGACCACCCTCATTCCAAAAGCCTCGGCCCGCTTGGCCACCGCCTGGCCGATCCGGCCCATGCCGATGAGGCCCAGGGTGAGGCCTTCTAGGTCCAGGCCCAAAAGGAGCTCGGGGTGCCAGGCCCGCCAGAGACCCTTCCGGGCGTAGTCCACCCCCTCCACCACCCGCCTGGCCACCGCCAGGAGGAGGGCGAGGGTGAGGTCGGCGGTGGCCTCGGTGAGGACGCCTGGGGTGTTCGTGACCCGGATGCCTCTCGCCTTGGCCGCCTCCAGGTCCACGTGGTCCACCCCCACGCTGTAGCAGGCGATGACCTTGAGGCCGGGCCCGGCCCGGTCCATCACCTCGGCGTCAATGCTGTCCTCCACGGTGGGGATGAGCCCCGCCACCCCTACCACCTTCTTTAGGAGTTCCGCACGGGGGAGGAAGAGGCCCTCGTGGACCTCCACCTCGAGGCCCCGCGCCTTCAGGCGCTCCAGGGCATTGCCCGGCAGGGTGCGGGTGACGAGGACTCTCATGCCCCGGCGAAGGAGAGCTCGGCCACCGCCACCGTGGGGCTCCCGTAGGCGGCGTCCCCAAGGAGCCAGTCCAGGTCGTCCCCCACCGCCTCCACCCCCTGGAGGAGCTCCAGGAGGTTCCCGCTCACCGCGAAGTTCTCCACCGCGTGCCGCACCTCTCCCTCCTCCACCCAAAGCCCCAGGGCCTGCAGGGAGAAGTCCAGGCTCACCGGGTTGGCCCCGGCGTGGAGGCCCATGAACTCCGTGACCACCACCCCTTGGGTAAGGGTGAGGTTCCCCAGGGGCACCAGGTAGAGGTTCGTGGGGCCTACCCCCAGGACCCCCCGGTAGGCGCGGGCGGCGTGGCCCGTGTTTTGGTGCCCCAGGGCCCTTGCCGTCTCCGAGTTGTGAAGAAACGTCTGGAAGACCCCCTTCTCCACCACCACGGTGCGCCCCGTGGGGGTGCCCTCCGCGTCGAAGGGGCGGGAGAAGAGGCCCTTTTCCAGGGTGGGGTCGTCCACCAGGGTGACGAGGGGGCTCGCGATCCTCTCCCCAAGCCTCCCCAAAAGGCGGCTTTTCCCCTCCAGGGCGTTCTTGCCGGAGAGGGCCTGGGCGAAGACGGAAAGGAGCATGGCCATGGCCCTGGGCTCCAGGTAGGCCCGGTAGCGCCCGGTCTTCAGGGGCTTAGCCCCCAGGAGCCTTCCCGTCCTCTCCCGGAACTCCAGGGCGGTGCGGCCGGGCTCGAGGGCGTGGAACTCCTTGCCCCCTTTGAGGTCCCACCCCTGCTTGACGCTTCCCCCTTGGGCCATGACGAAGCTTCCCATAAGCGCGGCGAAGCCCGTGCGGAAGCTTCCCTCCGCCCCTTGGGTGCTGGCGAGGGCGACCCGGCTCTCCCGCTCCAGGTAGCCCCCCATGAGGACGCTCTTCACCCGGGGGTCCTGGCGGATGGCCTCCTCCAGGGCGAGGGCCGCCTCCTCCTTCCGTTCCAGGGGGGCGGAAAGCCCCTCGCCCAGAAGGTCGTGGCTTCCCAAGGCCTGCCCCGGGGGCAGGGCCCCCTCCTTGGCGGAGAGGAGGGCGTTTTCCCGGGCCTCCGCCAGGGCCCAGTCCAGGCCTTCCGGGGAAAGCTCCTCCGTGTAGGCGTACCCCACCCTCCCTTCCGCCACCACCCGGAGGCCGAGGCCCCGCTGCCTCGCCTCCTTGATCTCCTCAAGCCGCCCCTCCCGGGCCCACAAGGAGAGCTCACGCTCCTCTCCGAAGAGGAGCTCCGCCTCCACCCCAAGCTCCCGGGCCCTCATCAGGACGTAGGCCTTGGCCTCTTCCAGGGTCATGCCCGACCTCCCACCACGATCTCCGAGACCAGCACGTGGGGCTGGCCCACCTCCACGGGGACGGACCCGGAGAGGCTGCCGCACATCCCGGGGGCGTTCTCCAGGTCCCGGGCTGCGGCCACCACCCGCATGAGGGTCTCGGGCCCCTTGCCCACCAGCATGGCCCCCCGCACGGGCTCCTCTATGCGGCCCTTGCGGATGATGTACCCCTCCTGCACGGCGAAGTTGTACTCCCCGCTTCCCGGCTTCACCTGCCCACCCCCCATCTCCTTGGCGTAGAGCCCGAAGTCGATGCCCTGGAAGAGGTCCTCCACCCCCGCCTCCCCGGGGGCGATGAAGGTGTTGCGCATGCGGGAGGTGGGGGCGTAGGTGTAGTCCTGGCGGCGCCCTGAGCCCGTCATGGGGTAGCCCGTGAGGAGGTGGCCCAGGCGGTCCACCATGTAGCTTTGGAGGACGCCCTTTTCTATCAGCACCGTGCGCTCCGTGGGGCGGCCCTCGTCGTCCACCTCGGTGGAGCCCCAGGCGTGGGGCAGGGTACCGTCGTCTATATAGGTGACGGCGGGGCTCGCCACCACCTCCCCCAGCCTGTCCGCGAGGACGCTCGCCTTCCTGGCCACGCTGGTGGTCTCCAGGAGGTGGCCCACGGCCTCGTGGAAGAGGACCCCGCCGAAGCCCGGCCCCACCACCACGGGGAAGGTGCCCGCGGGGGCGGGCTTTGCCTTGAGGTTGGTGAGGGCCTGGCGGGCGGCCTTTTCCCCCACCGCCCTCGGGGGGTAGAGGTCAAAGAGCTCCAGGCCCACGCTCTTCCCCGGGGCGCTGTAGCCCGTCTGCACCTCATGTGCGTCCTGGGCCACGGCCAGCACGAAAAGCCGGGTGCGCACCCTCCTTTCCTCGGCCCAGACCCCTTCGCTATTGGCGATGAGGACCTCCTGTTCCCACTCCAATAGGCTCGCCTCCACCTCCTTGATCTCCGGGGCGATGCGGGCCCCGGCCTCGGCCTCTAGGAGCCTTTCCAGCCGGTAGCGCTTGTCCTTCTCCCCGTAGGCCACCCTGGGGGCGTGGAGGCCTTGGGGCCGGGCCTTGCGGAAATCCAGGCCGCCTGCCCCCTGGGCGTCCACCCGGCCCAGGGCCCCCTTGGCCCGGAGGAGGGTTTCCAGGGCCTCCAGGAGGCCTTCATGGGTGAGGTCGTTGGTGTAGGCGTAGACCACCTCGGGGCCGAAGAAGAGGCGCACCCCCGCCCCATAGTCCAGGCCGGAGAGGGCCTCCTCCAGCCTCCCCGAGCGCACCTTCATTCGCCTTCTCTTGGAGCGCTCGGCGTAGACCTCGGCGAAGTCGGCCCCGCCCTTTAGGGCCCGCACGAGCACCTCCTCCACCAGCTCGGGCTTGAGCATGGGGGCATTCTACCCAGCTTCTGACCGGCCGGTCAACGGCCTAGGGCCAGGAGGCGGACCACCGCCATCTCCAGGGCCAGCCAGGGGTCCTTTCCCTCCTTGGCCCGCGTCTCCGCCCCGATCAGGACCTCGAGGGCCCCCTGGAGGTGGGGGCGGTCCAGGGTGCGGGCCAGCTCCAGGGCCTTCCTGGCCGCATAGGGGTGGGCCTCGAGGCGGGCCAGGTCCTCCTCCTTGGGCCTGGGGTTTTCCTGAAGGAGCAGCCAGGCCCGGGCCAGGAGGCCAAACTGCCAGGCGAAGGCCCCGAGGAGCTTTAGGGGCTCCTCCCCCTCTTCCCTTAGCCGCCTGAGGCGGTGGAAGGCTTCGCGGTCCTTCCCCTCCAGCACCGCCCGCACCAGGTCAAACCCCGTGACGGGAGGCCTCAGGGCCACCAGGGCCTCCACCCTTTCCAGGGTGAGGGGAGGGGAAAGGAGGGAAAGCTTCTCCAGCTCCCGCTCCAAGGCCTCCAGGTCCCCCTCCAGGGAGGCCAGGTACTGGAGGACTCCCGAGGGGAGCCTAAGCCCCAGGCGCTTGGCCCGGTTTTCTATGTGCCTCACCAGGTCCTTTCCCCTGGGGGTGGGGAAGTCCCGCCTTTCCCTATTCCGGTAGAAGGCGGCCCGGGAAGGGGTGGGCTTGGGGTCCAGGAGGAGGACCGTGACCTCCTCGGGCACGCCCTCCAGGAGGGGCTTCAGGGCCTTCCACTCCCCCTCGCCCACCTCCCGGAAGTCCAGCATGGCCCCTCCGCCCCCGAAAAGCCCGGGGGCGAGGGCCTCGGCCAGGGCTTCCGGGGTGGGCTCGGTGAAGCCGGAAAGGCCCCTAAGCCGCCCCTCTTGCCAGAGCGCTTCCTTGGCCAGGAAGGGGTCCCCGGTGAAGGCGATGACCATGGCCTAAGTGCCCGCACCTGGTCAACCAAAGCGCACATTAGTGCACCCCGGCCCCCCACCAGGATGAGGACCTAAGCCTGCCTTCCACCCCTTCCACGCTCCCCGGTGAAGGAAGACCTTCAACGGGGAGAGGTCACGGGGCACCGTCTTCCCAAGGAGGGGAAGGAAGAGGCCTACCCTCAGGACCCTCCAGGCGTTGGTACCGGGACGTTTCCTTCCCCCGGTAAACCCGTCCCGGCCGCCCGGCGAGCCCTGAAGGCTTGAGAGCAGGGACAGGGACCCCTGAGCCCTCTTGAGCTCACGGGAGAGGCTGTCCCCGCGGGACTTGTCACGCTCGTT
>NZ_BAAHSC010000162.1:0-665 GCF_054655095.1 Thermus sp. FJN-A | reverse complement strand
CGGTAAACCCGTCCCGGCCGCCCGGCGAGCCCTGAAGGCTTGAGAGCAGGGACAGGGACCCCTGAGCCCTCTTGAGCTCACGGGAGAGGCTGTCCCCGCGGGACTTGTCACGCTCGTTTCTCTTCTGAGTGCGGAGTTCCTCGGCTTTAGCCCGGTAGAACCCCTGGGCGTGGGCCAGGAACGCCTCGTCCTTCAGGAGCTTCTCGTACCCCTCGGGAAGCTTCTCCCTGAACCCTAAGGCCCTCCTCCCGATCACGTAGGCGGCGGCCACGTCCTTGGAGAGGGAGAGCTGCGGGGCGTACTTGAGCATGCCGATGGTGGAGGTGTCCTTTGGGTTCACCTCCACCACCTGGACGCCCTTCTTCCTGGCCAAGGAGTGGACCTTCCTGAGGAGGGAGCGGTAGGCGAAGCGGTGCAGGGTCCGCCTGAGGGCCCTGCCTGAGCCGTCTCCCCTCTTTCCCTTGGGGAGATACTTCAAGCGTTCGGTGGCGATGGCCACGCCTTCCTTCAGGGCCAGGGCTATGACCTCGTGGGCGATCTTCCAGAGGGCGAGCTCTTTCGCTCCCCTGTTGTGAGCCCGGTCCACTTCTTCCAGGGAGAGGGTGAGGTGATGCTTCAGGTTTCCATCCGGGCCCACCACGGCTAAGGCCAGGTGGTAGGGGTCG
>NZ_BAAHSC010000161.1:0-245 GCF_054655095.1 Thermus sp. FJN-A | reverse complement strand
CCCAGGAGGTTGGTCCCATGGTCATCCGCAGGAGGAACAGCCGGCGGTATCTCCCTTGGATGCAGTACCTGGCCATCGTGGGGCGGAGGGTGGTGGAGACGGTGGGGAGCATGCTCCATCACCTCTTCCCCAGGCGCATCCACGCCGTGACCCAGGAGGGTTTCGTCATCAAAGTTCTCACCTTCGTCCTGGCCCATAACATCAGTCTCCTGACCCAGAAGATGGCTGGGTAGCAACTTGGGTTA
>NZ_BAAHSC010000160.1:0-238 GCF_054655095.1 Thermus sp. FJN-A | reverse complement strand
CTCCAGGATCTTGGTGACCACGCCGGCACCCACGGTCCGCCCACCCTCACGAATGGCAAACCGCAAGCCCTCCTCCAACGCCACCGGCTTGATCAGCTCCACCGTAAACGTCACATTGTCCCCAGGCATCACCATCTCCACCCCCTGGGGCAACTCCACCACCCCCGTCACATCCGTCGTCCGAAAGTAAAACTGCGGCCGGTACCCAGAAAAAAACCCCGTGTGCCGGCCCCCCGCC
>NZ_BAAHSC010000159.1:0-652 GCF_054655095.1 Thermus sp. FJN-A | reverse complement strand
CCCGGGCGGAAGAGCGGTGCCGGGCGGAGCGGGAGGCCCTCCGGGGGGAGCTTTCCCGCCTGAGGGACGAGGTGGGCCGCCTGCGCTACCTGGTGGCCCAGGGGGCCGAGGCCCCCCTCCGCCTCGCCGAGGGGGAGGCCCGGCTTGAGGAGGCCGAGGCCCGCCTGACCCGCCTGGCCCTGGACTGCGCCGGGGAGAAGGCCCGCCTGGAGGAGTCTATCCGGGAGGCCCGCCTCGCCCAAGCCCGCCTCCTCCGGCGCAAGGAGCGCGCCGCCGAGGCCCAGCTCGTGCGCTCCCCCGTCTCGGGGCGGGTGGTGGAGGTCAAGGTGCGCGACCTGAGGCCGGGGGAGGTGGTGGTGGAAATTGTGCTACAATCGCGTTAGGCAAGGGGTGGTTAAGCGTGTCCCTGAAAGGGACTCACTTGTTTCTGAGAGAAGTGCTTCCTCGTGTTTTTTTGGCTTTGCTTTTTACTCTGGTGGCCCTTTTGTTAAAATCTAACGCCATTCTAAACTTTTTGACTGGACTTCTTTCTACAAGCAACTTTGCTGTATTTTTTGTCTTCGCAACAGTTTACTCCGTCATTCTTTTGTTGATAGCTATAGTAGCTAGACGAGCTAAGCGCTTTGTTGTAGATAGACGCTTCAGTTTACTA
>NZ_BAAHSC010000158.1:0-471 GCF_054655095.1 Thermus sp. FJN-A | reverse complement strand
CGGCCTTCGCCCCCGGGGAGGAGGCCTCCTTGGAGCTCCCCGCCCTCCCCGCCCTGCCCACCCTCCACCCCCTGGTCTTCTCCCTCCCCTCCCTCTCGGGGCTTCTGGTGAAGCCGGGGGACCGGGTGGAGGAGGGGGAGCCCATCGCCCGGCGGGTGGACGAGGGGCCCCTGCGGGACCTCGAGGACCAGGCCCAGGCCAAGGCGGAGGAGGCGGCCCGCCTCGAGGCCGAGCTGTCCCGGGCGGAAGAGCGGTGCCGGGCGGAGCGGGAGGCCCTCCGGGGGGAGCTTTCCCGCCTGAGGGACGAGGTGGGCCGCCTGCGCTACCTGGTGGCCCAGGGGGCCGAGGCCCCCCTCCGCCTCGCCGAGGGGGAGGCCCGGCTTGAGGAGGCCGAGGCCCGCCTGACCCGCCTGGCCCTGGACTGCGCCGGGGAGAAGGCCCGCCTGGAGGAGTCTATCCGGGAGGCCCGCC
>NZ_BAAHSC010000157.1:0-597 GCF_054655095.1 Thermus sp. FJN-A | reverse complement strand
GGGTTCTGGTTGAGGACGAGTTGGGCCGCACCCTGGCGGTGAGCCGGGACGGCCAGGTGGTGGCCTACCGGGTGCGCATGGTCCGGGGGAGGCCCCAGGTCCTCAGGGAGTGGCGGCTGGACCTCTCGGGGAGGCTTCTCGCCGACCTCCTGCAGGCCCTCCCCCGGTCCGCCCGGAGGGTCTGGGTCACCGGGGAGGCCCGCCCCGCCACCGCCCCCCCGCCCCTCGTCCCCCCGGTGGGCACCTATCCCCGGGTGGAGGCCTCCGAGAACCCGCCCCGCCTCCGCTTCCACGCCGCCCGCCCCGAGGACCTGGCCCCCCTCTCGGGCCTCTACCTCCAGGCGGGGAGCGCCGTGGTCCGGGCGGCCTTCGCCCCCGGGGAGGAGGCCTCCTTGGAGCTCCCCGCCCTCCCCGCCCTGCCCACCCTCCACCCCCTGGTCTTCTCCCTCCCCTCCCTCTCGGGGCTTCTGGTGAAGCCGGGGGACCGGGTGGAGGAGGGGGAGCCCATCGCCCGGCGGGTGGACGAGGGGCCCCTGCGGGACCTCGAGGACCAGGCCCAGGCCAAGGCGGAGGAGGCGGCCCGCCTCGAGGCCGAGC
>NZ_BAAHSC010000156.1:0-263 GCF_054655095.1 Thermus sp. FJN-A | reverse complement strand
CCTGGTGGTGGAGGCCCTGGGGCGGGAAGGGGTTCTGGTTGAGGACGAGTTGGGCCGCACCCTGGCGGTGAGCCGGGACGGCCAGGTGGTGGCCTACCGGGTGCGCATGGTCCGGGGGAGGCCCCAGGTCCTCAGGGAGTGGCGGCTGGACCTCTCGGGGAGGCTTCTCGCCGACCTCCTGCAGGCCCTCCCCCGGTCCGCCCGGAGGGTCTGGGTCACCGGGGAGGCCCGCCCCGCCACCGCCCCCCCGCCCCTCGTCCCCC
>NZ_BAAHSC010000155.1:0-256 GCF_054655095.1 Thermus sp. FJN-A | reverse complement strand
CCTGGTGGTGGAGGCCCTGGGGCGGGAAGGGGTTCTGGTTGAGGACGAGTTGGGCCGCACCCTGGCGGTGAGCCGGGACGGCCAGGTGGTGGCCTACCGGGTGCGCATGGTCCGGGGGAGGCCCCAGGTCCTCAGGGAGTGGCGGCTGGACCTCTCGGGGAGGCTTCTCGCCGACCTCCTGCAGGCCCTCCCCCGGTCCGCCCGGAGGGTCTGGGTCACCGGGGAGGCCCGCCCCCCCCCCCCCCCCCCCCCCCCC
>NZ_BAAHSC010000154.1:0-247 GCF_054655095.1 Thermus sp. FJN-A | reverse complement strand
CGGGAAGGGGTTCTGGTTGAGGACGAGTTGGGCCGCACCCTGGCGGTGAGCCGGGACGGCCAGGTGGTGGCCTACCGGGTGCGCATGGTCCGGGGGAGGCCCCAGGTCCTCAGGGAGTGGCGGCTGGACCTCTCGGGGAGGCTTCTCGCCGACCTCCTGCAGGCCCTCCCCCGGTCCGCCCGGAGGGTCTGGGTCACCGGGGAGGCCCGCCCCCCCCCCCCCCCCCCCCCCCCCCCCCCCCCCCCCG
>NZ_BAAHSC010000153.1:0-244 GCF_054655095.1 Thermus sp. FJN-A | reverse complement strand
CGGGAAGGGGTTCTGGTTGAGGACGAGTTGGGCCGCACCCTGGCGGTGAGCCGGGACGGCCAGGTGGTGGCCTACCGGGTGCGCATGGTCCGGGGGAGGCCCCAGGTCCTCAGGGAGTGGCGGCTGGACCTCTCGGGGAGGCTTCTCGCCGACCTCCTGCAGGCCCTCCCCCGGTCCGCCCGGAGGGTCTGGGTCACCGGGGAGGCCCGCCCCCCCCCCCCCCCCCCCCCCCCCCGCCCCCCCC
>NZ_BAAHSC010000152.1:0-442 GCF_054655095.1 Thermus sp. FJN-A | reverse complement strand
AGGAGGCCACCCTGGCCCTCTTCCTCGCCCTCTCCGGCTTCGCCCTCTGGCCCCTCTCGGGCCAGGGCTTCGCCTCCGCCTTCCGCCACCTGGTGGGGACGCCGGAGGTGGCCGTGCTGGACTACCTGGACTGGCGGGGCCGCTGGGAGGTCTGGGCCGAGGTGAGGGGCTTCAACCGCGAGACCCAGGAGCCCGTGGAGGGGCGCTTCCTGGTGGTGGAGGCCCTGGGGCGGGAAGGGGTTCTGGTTGAGGACGAGTTGGGCCGCACCCTGGCGGTGAGCCGGGACGGCCAGGTGGTGGCCTACCGGGTGCGCATGGTCCGGGGGAGGCCCCAGGTCCTCAGGGAGTGGCGGCTGGACCTCTCGGGGAGGCTTCTCGCCGACCTCCTGCAGGCCCTCCCCCGGTCCGCCCGGAGGGTCTGGGTCACCGGGGAGGCCCGCCC
>NZ_BAAHSC010000151.1:0-471 GCF_054655095.1 Thermus sp. FJN-A | reverse complement strand
AGGAGGCCACCCTGGCCCTCTTCCTCGCCCTCTCCGGCTTCGCCCTCTGGCCCCTCTCGGGCCAGGGCTTCGCCTCCGCCTTCCGCCACCTGGTGGGGACGCCGGAGGTGGCCGTGCTGGACTACCTGGACTGGCGGGGCCGCTGGGAGGTCTGGGCCGAGGTGAGGGGCTTCAACCGCGAGACCCAGGAGCCCGTGGAGGGGCGCTTCCTGGTGGTGGAGGCCCTGGGGCGGGACGGGGTTCTGGTTGAGGACGAGTTGGGCCGCACCCTGGCGGTGAGCCGGGACGGCCAGGTGGTGGCCTACCGGGTGCGCATGGTCCGGGGGAGGCCCCAGGTCCTCAGGGAGTGGCGGCTGGACCTCTCGGGGAGGCTTCTCGCCGACCTCCTGCAGGCCCTCCCCCGGTCCGCCCGGAGGGTCTGGGTCACCGGGGAGGCCCGCCCCGCCACCGCCCCCCCGCCCCTCGTCCCCC
>NZ_BAAHSC010000150.1:0-403 GCF_054655095.1 Thermus sp. FJN-A | reverse complement strand
CCCCTCCGCCAGGCGGCCCCGGGGGCCTATGGAGCCTTCCTGACGGGCTACCTCTCCCACCTCCTCCTGGACACCATGAATGTGAACGGGGTGCCCCTCCTCTGGCCCTGGCGGGTGCAGTTCTTCTTCTTCCCCTCCCGGGAGTGGAGAATCCGCTACGCCTCCCCCCAGGAGGCCACCCTGGCCCTCTTCCTCGCCCTCTCCGGCTTCGCCCTCTGGCCCCTCTCGGGCCAGGGCTTCGCCTCCGCCTTCCGCCACCTGGTGGGGACGCCGGAGGTGGCCGTGCTGGACTACCTGGACTGGCGGGGCCGCTGGGAGGTCTGGGCCGAGGTGAGGGGCTTCAACCGCGAGACCCAGGAGCCCGTGGAGGGGCGCTTCCTGGTGGTGGAGGCCCTGGGGCGGG
>NZ_BAAHSC010000149.1:0-471 GCF_054655095.1 Thermus sp. FJN-A | reverse complement strand
ACCCACCTGGCCGGGGCCGCCCTCACCGCTTCCCTCCTGCGGGGCTTCGGGGTGGAGGTGGGCCTCCTGGAGGGCCTGGCCCTGGCCTGGGGGGCGGTGATGCCGGATGTGGACACCACCACCTCCGGCCCCGGCAAGTTCCTGAGGCCCCTCTCCACCTTCCTGGAAAGGCGCTTCGGCCACCGCACCCTCACCCACTCCCTGCCCTTCCTCCTGGCCCTCGCCCTCCTCCTCCGTCCCCTCCGCCAGGCGGCCCCGGGGGCCTATGGAGCCTTCCTGACGGGCTACCTCTCCCACCTCCTCCTGGACACCATGAATGTGAACGGGGTGCCCCTCCTCTGGCCCTGGCGGGTGCAGTTCTTCTTCTTCCCCTCCCGGGAGTGGAGAATCCGCTACGCCTCCCCCCAGGAGGCCACCCTGGCCCTCTTCCTCGCCCTCTCCGGCTTCGCCCTCTGGCCCCTCTCGGGCCAG
>NZ_BAAHSC010000148.1:0-261 GCF_054655095.1 Thermus sp. FJN-A | reverse complement strand
TTGCAAGGGGGGGCCATGACCGCCGCGACCCACCTGGCCGGGGCCGCCCTCACCGCTTCCCTCCTGCGGGGCTTCGGGGTGGAGGTGGGCCTCCTGGAGGGCCTGGCCCTGGCCTGGGGGGCGGTGATGCCGGATGTGGACACCACCACCTCCGGCCCCGGCAAGTTCCTGAGGCCCCTCTCCACCTTCCTGGAAAGGCGCTTCGGCCACCGCACCCTCACCCACTCCCTGCCCTTCCTCCTGGCCCTCGCCCTCCTCCTC
>NZ_BAAHSC010000147.1:0-443 GCF_054655095.1 Thermus sp. FJN-A | reverse complement strand
ACCCACCTGGCCGGGGCCGCCCTCACCGCTTCCCTCCTGCGGGGCTTCGGGGTGGAGGTGGGCCTCCTGGAGGGCCTGGCCCTGGCCTGGGGGGCGGTGATGCCGGATGTGGACACCACCACCTCCGGCCCCGGCAAGTTCCTGAGGCCCCTCTCCACCTTCCTGGAAAGGCGCTTCGGCCACCGCACCCTCACCCACTCCCTGCCCTTCCTCCTGGCCCTCGCCCTCCTCCTCCTTCCCCTCCGCCAGGCGGCCCCGGGGGCCTATGGAGCCTTCCTGACGGGCTACCTCTCCCACCTCCTCCTGGACACCATGAATGTGAACGGGGTGCCCCTCCTCTGGCCCTGGCGGGTGCAGTTCTTCTTCTTCCCCTCCCGGGAGTGGAGAATCCGCTACGCCTCCCCCCAGGAGGCCACCCTGGCCCTCTTCCTCGCCCTCTCCGG
>NZ_BAAHSC010000146.1:0-471 GCF_054655095.1 Thermus sp. FJN-A | reverse complement strand
TTTGCAAGGGGGGGCCATGACCGCCGCGACCCACCTGGCCGGGGCCGCCCTCACCGCTTCCCTCCTGCGGGGCTTCGGGGTGGAGGTGGGCCTCCTGGAGGGCCTGGCCCTGGCCTGGGGGGCGGTGATGCCGGATGTGGACACCACCACCTCCGGCCCCGGCAAGTTCCTGAGGCCCCTCTCCACCTTCCTGGAAAGGCGCTTCGGCCACCGCACCCTCACCCACTCCCTGCCCGTCCTCCTGGCCCTCGCCCTCCTCCTCCTTCCCCTCCGCCAGGCGGCCCCGGGGGCCTATGGAGCCTTCCTGACGGGCTACCTCTCCCACCTCCTCCTGGACACCATGAATGTGAACGGGGTGCCCCTCCTCTGGCCCTGGCGGGTGCAGTTCTTCTTCTTCCCCTCCCGGGAGTGGAGAATCCGCTACGCCTCCCCCCAGGAGGCCACCCTGGCCCTCTTCCTCGCCCTCTCCGG
>NZ_BAAHSC010000145.1:0-258 GCF_054655095.1 Thermus sp. FJN-A | reverse complement strand
CCCCTTTCAGTATATACCATGGGATTTGCAAGGGGGGGCCATGACCGCCGCGACCCACCTGGCCGGGGCCGCCCTCACCGCTTCCCTCCTGCGGGGCTTCGGGGTGGAGGTGGGCCTCCTGGAGGGCCTGGCCCTGGCCTGGGGGGCGGTGATGCCGGATGTGGACACCACCACCTCCGGCCCCGGCAAGTTCCTGAGGCCCCTCTCCACCTTCCTGGAAAGGCGCTTCGGCCACCGCACCCTCACCCACTCCCTGCC
>NZ_BAAHSC010000144.1:0-238 GCF_054655095.1 Thermus sp. FJN-A | reverse complement strand
GGTATTTGCAAGGGGGGGCCATGACCGCCGCGACCCACCTGGCCGGGGCCGCCCTCACCGCTTCCCTCCTGCGGGGCTTCGGGGTGGAGGTGGGCCTCCTGGAGGGCCTGGCCCTGGCCTGGGGGGCGGTGATGCCGGATGTGGACACCACCACCTCCGGCCCCGGCAAGTTCCTGAGGCCCCTCTCCACCTTCCTGGAAAGGCGCTTCGGCCACCGCACCCTCACCCACTCCCTGCC
>NZ_BAAHSC010000143.1:0-262 GCF_054655095.1 Thermus sp. FJN-A | reverse complement strand
CCTCCTGGCCCTCGCCCTCCTCCTCCTTCCCCTCCGCCAGGCGGCCCCGGGGGCCTATGGAGCCTTCCTGACGGGCTACCTCTCCCACCTCCTCCTGGACACCATGAATGTGAACGGGGTGCCCCTCCTCTGGCCCTGGCGGGTGCAGTTCTTCTTCTTCCCCTCCCGGGAGTGGAGAATCCGCTACGCCTCCCCCCAGGAGGCCACCCTGGCCCTCTTCCTCGCCCTCTCCGGCTTCGCCCTCTGGCCCCTCTCGGGCCAG
>NZ_BAAHSC010000142.1:0-288 GCF_054655095.1 Thermus sp. FJN-A | reverse complement strand
CGGCCTTCGCCCCCGGGGAGGAGGCCTCCTTGGAGCTCCCCGCCCTCCCCGCCCTGCCCACCCTCCACCCCCTGGTCTTCTCCCTCCCCTCCCTCTCGGGGCTTCTGGTGAAGCCGGGGGACCGGGTGGAGGAGGGGGAGCCCATCGCCCGGCGGGTGGACGAGGGGCCCCTGCGGGACCTCGAGGACCAGGCCCAGGCCAAGGCGGAGGAGGCGGCCCGCCTCGAGGCCGAGCTTTCCCGGGCGGAAGAGCGGTGCCGGGCGGAGCGGGAGGCCCTCCGGGGGGAGC
>NZ_BAAHSC010000141.1:0-470 GCF_054655095.1 Thermus sp. FJN-A | reverse complement strand
TGCCCACCCTCCACCCCCTGGTCTTCTCCCTCCCCTCCCTCTCGGGGCTTCTGGTGAAGCCGGGGGACCGGGTGGAGGAGGGGGAGCCCATCGCCCGGCGGGTGGACGAGGGGCCCCTGCGGGACCTCGAGGACCAGGCCCAGGCCAAGGCGGAGGAGGCGGCCCGCCTCGAGGCCGAGCTTTCCCGGGCGGAAGAGCGGTGCCGGGCGGAGCGGGAGGCCCTCCGGGGGGAGCTGTCCCGCCTGAGGGACGAGGTGGGCCGCCTGCGCTACCTGGTGGCCCAGGGGGCCGAGGCCCCCCTCCGCCTCGCCGAGGGGGAGGCCCGGCTTGAGGAGGCCGAGGCCCGCCTGACCCGCCTGGCCCTGGACTGCGCCGGGGAGAAGGCCCGCCTGGAGGAGTCTATCCGGGAGGCCCGCCTCGCCCAAGCCCGCCTCCTCCGGCGCAAGGAGCGCGCCGCCGAGGCCCAGCTC
>NZ_BAAHSC010000140.1:0-417 GCF_054655095.1 Thermus sp. FJN-A | reverse complement strand
TGCCCACCCTCCACCCCCTGGTCTTCTCCCTCCCCTCCCTCTCGGGGCTTCTGGTGAAGCCGGGGGACCGGGTGGAGGAGGGGGAGCCCATCGCCCGGCGGGTGGACGAGGGGCCCCTGCGGGACCTCGAGGACCAGGCCCAGGCCAAGGCGGAGGAGGCGGCCCGCCTCGAGGCCGAGCTTTCCCGGGCGGAAGAGCGGTGCCGGGCGGAGCGGGAGGCCCTCCGGGGGGAGCTTTCCCGCCTGAGGGACGAGGTGGGCCGCCTGCGCTACCTGGTGGCCCAGGGGGCCGAGGCCCCCCTCCGCCTCGCCGAGGGGGAGGCCCGGCTTGAGGAGGCCGAGGCCCGCCTGACCCGCCTGGCCCTGGACTGCGCCGGGGAGAAGGCCCGCCTGGAGGAGTCTATCCGGGAGGCCCGCC
>NZ_BAAHSC010000139.1:0-240 GCF_054655095.1 Thermus sp. FJN-A | reverse complement strand
GGGAATCACTTGTTTCTGAGAGAAGTGCTTCCTCGTGTTTTTTTGGCTTTGCTTTTTACTCTGGTGGCCCTTTTGTTAAAATCTAACGCCATTCTAAACTTTTTGACTGGACTTCTTTCTACAAGCAACTTTGCTGTATTTTTTGTCTTCGCAACAGTTTACTCCGTCATTCTTTTGTTGATAGCTATAGTAGCTAGACGAGCTAAGCGCTTTGTTGTAGATAGACGCTTCAGTTTACTA
>NZ_BAAHSC010000138.1:0-529 GCF_054655095.1 Thermus sp. FJN-A | reverse complement strand
CACTTGTTTCTGAGAGAAGTGCTTCCTCGTGTTTTTTTGGCTTTGCTTTTTACTCTGGTGGCCCTTTTGTTAAAATCTAACGCCATTCTAAACTTTTTGACTGGACTTCTTTCTACAAGCAACTTTGCTGTATTTTTTGTCTTCGCAACAGTTTACTCCGTCATTCTTTTGTTGATAGCTATAGTAGCTAGACGAGCTAAGCGCTTTGTTGTAGATAGACGCTTCAGTTTACTAGCAAACTTACTGCAAAATCGGCTTTTGCAAGTTTTTTTCCTTGACTCCGTGAGTGCCCTTTCTTATACTCTCGGCTTCCTCCTTGGGGTAACTCCCCTAGTCCCCTCCATTTTTTCAAATTTTCCACATCACATTGCATATGCGTTTCATGTTTTTGTTATTGTTTTTCTCGGTTCGTTTTTGCTTCTTGTAACACTTAACGCCTCACAGGCTGACTTGCCTTAAATTCTCGCTCTCGCACCCCACCCCATCCCTATCCCGGTCAAAGCGGTGCGGGTCCGGGGGCAAGACCTGG
>NZ_BAAHSC010000137.1:0-250 GCF_054655095.1 Thermus sp. FJN-A | reverse complement strand
CTTATACTCTCGGCTTCCTCCTTGGGGTAACTCCCCTAGTCCCCTCCATTTTTTCAAATTTTCCACATCACATTGCATATGCGTTTCATGTTTTTGTTATTGTTTTTCTCGGTTCGTTTTTGCTTCTTGTAACACTTAACGCCTCACAGGCTGACTTGCCTTAAATTCTCGCTCTCGCACCCCACCCCATCCCTATCCCGGTCAAAGCGGTGCGGGTCCGGGGGCAAGACCTGGAAGCGCGTGTGGGGGA
>NZ_BAAHSC010000136.1:0-244 GCF_054655095.1 Thermus sp. FJN-A | reverse complement strand
CTCTCGGCTTCCTCCTTGGGGTAACTCCCCTAGTCCCCTCCATTTTTTCAAATTTTCCACATCACATTGCATATGCGTTTCATGTTTTTGTTATTGTTTTTCTCGGTTCGTTTTTGCTTCTTGTAACACTTAACGCCTCACAGGCTGACTTGCCTTAAATTCTCGCTCTCGCACCCCACCCCATCCCTATCCCGGTCAAAGCGGTGCGGGTCCGGGGGCAAGACCTGGAAGCGCTGGTGGGGGA
>NZ_BAAHSC010000135.1:0-471 GCF_054655095.1 Thermus sp. FJN-A | reverse complement strand
CTTATACTCTCGGCTTCCTCCTTGGGGTAACTCCCCTAGTCCCCTCCATTTTTTCAAATTTTCCACATCACATTGCATATGCGTTTCATGTTTTTGTTATTGTTTTTCTCGGTTCGTTTTTGCTTCTTGTAACACTTAACGCCTCACAGGCTGACTTGCCTTAAATTCTCGCTCTCGCACCCCACCCCATCCCTATCCCGGTCAAAGCGGTGCGGGTCCGGGGGCAAGACCTGGACGCGCTTGTGGGGGATGTCCTTGCAGTCCAGGTCCGGGGGCGGCGGGGGGATGCACACCGTGGGATAGGCGGGGTCGCACCCTTTCCGGTCCGGGGCGGGGCCTTGGGGCCTCGATGCCTGCCCCCCTCCCCACATCCCCACCCCCTTGGCCCGAGCCTCCCGGGCGGCCTGGAGGTAGAGGGCGGCGTAGCGGACATTGGGGGGCACGGTGTAGGGCTCGGCCCACCCGGCCCTC
>NZ_BAAHSC010000134.1:0-465 GCF_054655095.1 Thermus sp. FJN-A | reverse complement strand
CTCTCGGCTTCCTCCTTGGGGTAACTCCCCTAGTCCCCTCCATTTTTTCAAATTTTCCACATCACATTGCATATGCGTTTCATGTTTTTGTTATTGTTTTTCTCGGTTCGTTTTTGCTTCTTGTAACACTTAACGCCTCACAGGCTGACTTGCCTTAAATTCTCGCTCTCGCACCCCACCCCATCCCTATCCCGGTCAAAGCGGTGCGGGTCCGGGGGCAAGACCTGGAAGCGCTTGTGGGGGATGTCCTTGCAGTCCAGGTCCGGGGGCGGCGGGGGGATGCACAC
The DNA here is from genome assembly GCF_054655095.1 of Thermus sp. FJN-A. Classification (NCBI taxonomy): domain Bacteria; kingdom Thermotogati; phylum Deinococcota; class Deinococci; order Thermales; family Thermaceae; genus Thermus; species Thermus sp. FJN-A. The sequence continues at coordinate 178 of NZ_BAAHSC010000134.1, read as the reverse complement.
CGTGGGATAGGCGGGGTCGCACCCTTTCCGGTCCGGGGCGGGGCCTTGGGGCCTCGATGCCTGCCCCCCTCCCCACATCCCCACCCCCTTGGCCCGAGCCTCCCGGGCGGCCTGGAGGTAGAGGGCGGCGTAGCGGACATTGGGGGGCACGGTGTAGGGCTCGGCCCACCCGGCCCTC
>NZ_BAAHSC010000133.1:0-365 GCF_054655095.1 Thermus sp. FJN-A | reverse complement strand
CGCTTGTGGGGGATGTCCTTGCAGTCCAGGTCCGGGGGCGGCGGGGGGATGCACACCGTGGGATAGGCGGGGTCGCACCCTTTCCGGTCCGGGGCGGGGCCTTGGGGCCTCGATGCCTGCCCCCCTCCCCACATCCCCACCCCCTTGGCCCGAGCCTCCCGGGCGGCCTGGAGGTAGAGGGCGGCGTAGCGGACATTGGGGGGCACGGTGTAGGGCTCGGCCCACCCGGCCCTCACCAGCTCCAGGTTCACCTGGAGCAACCGGCTCCCCCCGTGGATCCAGTCTCCCCTGGGATCCTCCAGGTACAGGTAGGCCAGCACCCTCCGGTAGCGGTCCCGCTCCTGGGCGTCCAGCTCCACCCACAC
>NZ_BAAHSC010000132.1:0-471 GCF_054655095.1 Thermus sp. FJN-A | reverse complement strand
CATCCCCACCCCCTTGGCCCGAGCCTCCCGGGCGGCCTGGAGGTAGAGGGCGGCGTAGCGGACATTGGGGGGCACGGTGTAGGGCTCGGCCCACCCGGCCCTCACCAGCTCCAGGTTCACCTGGAGCAACCGGCTCCCCCCGTGGATCCAGTCTCCCCTGGGATCCTCCAGGTACAGGTAGGCCAGCACCCTCCGGTAGCGGTCCCGCTCCTGGGCGTCCAGCTCCACCCACACCGTCCTCCCCTGGAGCCCCTGGAGCAGGCGGGCGAGGAAGGCCTTGGCCTCGAGGCCGAGCCTCACCTCCTCGGGGCCCGAGGTGCGGTGGTTGTAGGTGGACTCCGGGGCGTCCACCCCGATGAGGCGCACCGGCCCGAGGCCCTGAAGCTCCACCGTGTCCCCGTCCACCACCTTGAGCACCTGAACGGGGCCCTGGAGCCTGCCTTGGGAAGAAAGGGCCAAGGCCAGGCCCAT
>NZ_BAAHSC010000131.1:0-271 GCF_054655095.1 Thermus sp. FJN-A | reverse complement strand
CCTCCCCTGGAGCCCCTGGAGCAGGCGGGCGAGGAAGGCCTTGGCCTCGAGGCCGAGCCTCACCTCCTCGGGGCCCGAGGTGCGGTGGTTGTAGGTGGACTCCGGGGCGTCCACCCCGATGAGGCGCACCGGCCCGAGGCCCTGAAGCTCCACCGTGTCCCCGTCCACCACCTTGAGCACCTGAACGGGGCCCTGGAGCCTGCCTTGGGAAGAAAGGGCCAAGGCCAGGCCCATGAGCACCGTCCACGCCAGACCCCGAAGAAACCTCATG
>NZ_BAAHSC010000130.1:0-471 GCF_054655095.1 Thermus sp. FJN-A | reverse complement strand
TGGAGGTAGAGGGCGGCGTAGCGGACATTGGGGGGCACGGTGTAGGGCTCGGCCCACCCGGCCCTCACCAGCTCCAGGTTCACCTGGAGCAACCGGCTCCCCCCGTGGATCCAGTCTCCCCTGGGATCCTCCAGGTACAGGTAGGCCAGCACCCTCCGGTAGCGGTCCCGCTCCTGGGCGTCCAGCTCCACCCACACCTTCCTCCCCTGGAGCCCCTGGAGCAGGCGGGCGAGGACGGCCTTGGCCTCGAGGCCGAGCCTCACCTCCTCGGGGCCCGAGGTGCGGTGGTTGTAGGTGGACTCCGGGGCGTCCACCCCGATGAGGCGCACCGGCCCGAGGCCCTGAAGCTCCACCGTGTCCCCGTCCACCACCTTGAGCACCTGAACGGGGCCCTGGAGCCTGCCTTGGGAAGAAAGGGCCAAGGCCAGGCCCATGAGCACCGTCCACGCCAGACCCCGAAGAAACCTCATG
>NZ_BAAHSC010000129.1:0-434 GCF_054655095.1 Thermus sp. FJN-A | reverse complement strand
TGGAGGTAGAGGGCGGCGTAGCGGACATTGGGGGGCACGGTGTAGGGCTCGGCCCACCCGGCCCTCACCAGCTCCAGGTTCACCTGGAGCAACCGGCTCCCCCCGTGGATCCAGTCTCCCCTGGGATCCTCCAGGTACAGGTAGGCCAGCACCCTCCGGTAGCGGTCCCGCTCCTGGGCGTCCAGCTCCACCCACACCTTCCTCCCCTGGAGCCCCTGGAGCAGGCGGGCGAGGAAGGCCTTGGCCTCGAGGCCGAGCCTCACCTCCTCGGGGCCCGAGGTGCGGTGGTTGTAGGTGGACTCCGGGGCGTCCACCCCGATGAGGCGCACCGGCCCGAGGCCCTGAAGCTCCACCGTGTCCCCGTCCACCACCTTGAGCACCTGAACGGGGCCCTGGAGCCTGCCTTGGGAAGAAAGGGCCAAGGCCAGGCCCAT
>NZ_BAAHSC010000128.1:0-271 GCF_054655095.1 Thermus sp. FJN-A | reverse complement strand
CATCCCCACCCCCTTGGCCCGAGCCTCCCGGGCGGCCTGGAGGTAGAGGGCGGCGTAGCGGACATTGGGGGGCACGGTGTAGGGCTCGGCCCACCCGGCCCTCACCAGCTCCAGGTTCACCTGGAGCAACCGGCTCCCCCCGTGGATCCAGTCTCCCCTGGGATCCTCCAGGTACAGGTAGGCCAGCACCCTCCGGTAGCGGTCCCGCTCCTGGGCGTCCAGCTCCACCCACACCTTCCTCCCCTGGAGCCCCTGGAGCAGGCGGGCGAGG
>NZ_BAAHSC010000127.1:0-325 GCF_054655095.1 Thermus sp. FJN-A | reverse complement strand
GCCTTGGCCTCGAGGCCGAGCCTCACCTCCTCGGGGCCCGAGGTGCGGTGGTTGTAGGTGGACTCCGGGGCGTCCACCCCGATGAGGCGCACCGGCCCGAGGCCCTGAAGCTCCACCGTGTCCCCGTCCACCACCTTGAGCACCTGAACGGGGCCCTGGAGCCTGCCTTGGGAAGAAAGGGCCAAGGCCAGGCCCATGAGCACCGTCCACGCCAGACCCCGAAGAAACCTCATGCTGTAAGGGTAGCGCAGGCCCTCCTGGGGTTTACCGAGTCCGGCCTCGAGGTCTTTTCGAAGCCTCAGGTTCGCCGCATCCTCCCCCACCC
>NZ_BAAHSC010000126.1:0-471 GCF_054655095.1 Thermus sp. FJN-A | reverse complement strand
CCGGCCCGAGGCCCTGAAGCTCCACCGTGTCCCCGTCCACCACCTTGAGCACCTGAACGGGGCCCTGGAGCCTGCCTTGGGAAGAAAGGGCCAAGGCCAGGCCCATGAGCACCGTCCACGCCAGACCCCGAAGAAACCTCATGCTGTAAGGGTAGCGCAGGCCCTCCTGGGGTTTACCGAGTCCGGCCTCGAGGTCTTTTCGAAGCCTCAGGTTCGCCGCATCCTCCCCCACCCCGTCCCCCCACCCCCTGCCCCCGCCCCCCTTCCCGTCGGCCTCACCCCGAAGGGGGGCGGGGGAGAGAGGAAGCTTCTTCCCTTCCCGCGCCGGGCTGGGCCCCATTGTAGGGCGCTCCGGCCCGCAAGGTACGGGCTTCGCCCGTGACCCGGCAAGGCCGAGCCCTACGGGTGGGGCCCCTGCCCCAGCCTTGCCTCCGGGCCTCCGCGCCCCCTTTGGGGGCCCTCGCGCCCGGC
>NZ_BAAHSC010000125.1:0-310 GCF_054655095.1 Thermus sp. FJN-A | reverse complement strand
CCCCCCACCCCCTGCCCCCGCCCCCCTTCCCGTCGGCCTCACCCCGAAGGGGGGCGGGGGAGAGAGGAAGCTTCTTCCCTTCCCGCGCCGGGCTGGGCCCCATTGTAGGGCGCTCCGGCCCGCAAGGTACGGGCTTCGCCCGTGACCCGGCAAGGCCGAGCCCTACGGGTGGGGCCCCTGCCCCAGCCTTGCCTCCGGGCCTCCGCGCCCCCTTTGGGGGCCCTCGCGCCCGGCGCGGGAAAAGCGCGCGGGTGGGAGGTAGTTATGGTGTCCCTTCCCCTTTCCGGTGTGGTGGCCTTCGCGGGCTCCC
>NZ_BAAHSC010000124.1:0-580 GCF_054655095.1 Thermus sp. FJN-A | reverse complement strand
CCCTTCCCGCGCCGGGCTGGGCCCCATTGTAGGGCGCTCCGGCCCGCAAGGTACGGGCTTCGCCCGTGACCCGGCAAGGCCGAGCCCTACGGGTGGGGCCCCTGCCCCAGCCTTGCCTCCGGGCCTCCGCGCCCCCTTTGGGGGCCCTCGCGCCCGGCGCGGGAAAAGCGCGCGGGTGGGAGGTAGTTATGGTGTCCCTTCCCCTTTCCGGTGTGGTGGCCTTCGCGGGCTCCCGGCGCGGCTCCCCCTGGCCCGTGGCCCCCGTGGTGGCCCTGGTCCTGGCCTCGGGGGGCGTGGTGCGGGTGGGGGACCAGCGCGGGGTGGACGCCGCCGTGGTCCGGGCCGTCCCCGGCGCCCAGGTGGTGCGGGCCTCTCAGTTCCCGGGGCCGCCCAAGGCCCGGCTCGCCCAGCGCACCCGGGCCGTGGTCCTTGGCCACCGGGGCCTGGGCCTGCCTCCGGCCTCCTGCCTCTTGGTCTTCCCGCCGGAGGGCGGGGCCCCCGCCCTGGGGCCCGGCTCCTCCCTGGCCCTCCGCCTGGCCCTCGAGGCCCGCCTCCCCGCCTGGGTGGCCGGGGAGCCCCG
>NZ_BAAHSC010000123.1:0-750 GCF_054655095.1 Thermus sp. FJN-A | reverse complement strand
CCCCGGCGCCCAGGTGGTGCGGGCCTCTCAGTTCCCGGGGCCGCCCAAGGCCCGGCTCGCCCAGCGCACCCGGGCCGTGGTCCTTGGCCACCGGGGCCTGGGCCTGCCTCCGGCCTCCTGCCTCTTGGTCTTCCCGCCGGAGGGCGGGGCCCCCGCCCTGGGGCCCGGCTCCTCCCTGGCCCTCCGCCTGGCCCTCGAGGCCCGCCTCCCCGCCTGGGTGGCCGGGGAGCCCCGGCCCCTGGGGCCCGGGTGGCTCCCCCTCTCCCTGGCCGGGGTGCCGGGGTGGGCCCTGCCCCCTATTCAGGGAGGGCTTTTCGCCTTATAGGGCTTGACAAAGCCAGCTTTGCGTCATATAATGATGACGGAAACGGAGGCCGGGACCCCGCCAAGAGCCAGGCCTCCGGGTTCCAAGGGAGGAAACCATGAAGCAGGTTAGCACGCAGGCGCAGGTTCAGGTTCTCAGCAGGGATCAGGCCCTTCGGAACGCCGCCTGGGCCATCGCCAAGGCGCGGGACAGGCTCGCCGAGCTTTACAGCTGGGCCATCGCCGGGGCCGGGAGCGAGAACTACATCACCCCCCTCCTCCTGGCTAGGGAAATCCACGAGGCCCTGACGGAGGCCATTGTCTGGTCCACCGCCTTCGCTTCTGTGGAAAACTTCAGCGAATCCGCCGAGGCTTTCCTGGAGGAGGCCCGCCTCGAGGCCGCCCGCATCCTCCGGCAGAGGGAGGCCGCCCAGCCCGCCGCCGGGG
>NZ_BAAHSC010000122.1:0-470 GCF_054655095.1 Thermus sp. FJN-A | reverse complement strand
GGGTGGGCCCTGCCCCCTATTCAGGGAGGGCTTTTCGCCTTATAGGGCTTGACAAAGCCAGCTTTGCGTCATATAATGATGACGGAAACGGAGGCCGGGACCCCGCCAAGAGCCAGGCCTCCGGGTTCCAAGGGAGGAAACCATGAAGCAGGTTAGCACGCAGGCGCAGGTTCAGGTTCTCAGCAGGGATCAGGCCCTTCGGAACGCCGCCTGGGCCATCGCCAAGGCGCGGGAAAGGCTCGCCGAGCTTTACAGCTGGGCCATCGCCGGGGCCGGGAGCGAGAACTACATCACCCCCCTCCTCCTGGCTAGGGAAATCCACGAGGCCCTGACGGAGGCCATTGTCTGGTCCACCGCCTTCGCTTCTGTGGAAAACTTCAGCGAATCCGCCGAGGCTTTCCTGGAGGAGGCCCGCCTCGAGGCCGCCCGCATCCTCCGGCAGAGGGAGGCCGCCCAGCCCGCCGCCGGGG
>NZ_BAAHSC010000121.1:0-1610 GCF_054655095.1 Thermus sp. FJN-A | reverse complement strand
GGCTCGCCGAGCTTTACAGCTGGGCCATCGCCGGGGCCGGGAGCGAGAACTACATCACCCCCCTCCTCCTGGCTAGGGAAATCCACGAGGCCCTGACGGAGGCCATTGTCTGGTCCACCGCCTTCGCTTCTGTGGAAAACTTCAGCGAATCCGCCGAGGCTTTCCTGGAGGAGGCCCGCCTCGAGGCCGCCCGCATCCTCCGGCAGAGGGAGGCCGCCCAGCCCGCCGCCGGGGAGGAGGTGCCCTTCTAATGCGCGCCCTCGCCCTTCTCCTCGCCCTTCTCCTCGTCCTCGCCACCCCCGCCTCGGCCCTCGGCCCCCAGGATCCTGGCCAGGTGGTCCCCCTCTCCGACGAGGTGAAGGGCCTCGGCCCCGGCACTAAGTAGCCCCGAAGGGGGGCGGGTCCGCCCCGCCCCCCTCCCCAAAGGAGGAAGCCGTGAACCTGACCCAGACTCAGATGGAAGAGCTCAAGGCCCGCGTGGAGGAGGCCCTGGAGGCCCTCAGGGATCGGGCCAGGGCCCTCATCGCGGCCATCGCCGCCCACGCCGAGGCCAGGCTGGCCCTCGAGGCGGCCCAGGACGACCTGGAGGACGCCCGCGCTAAGGCCATCCGGGAGGGCCTCGAGGGCAGGAACGAGGCCCAGCGCCAGGCGGAGCTTCTGGAGAGGACCCGTGAGCAGGAGGAGGCCTACAGGAGTGCCCGGAGCGTGTACCGGGTGGCCGAGGCCAACCTGGAGATGGCCCGGGTGGCCTGGGCCGTGGAGAAGGAGGCCCTCCGCGCCCTCGCCGCCATCCTCTCCCGGGAGGCCTGAGGGAGGCCCCGGCCTCGCCTGCCCCCCGCGAGGGGGGGCGGCGGGCCGGGGCGCGCCCTTGCCCACCACCCGCCGCGGGCGCGAGGCTCCCCTCCGGGCCGGCGCTCGGCCCCCGGGCCGCCGCGCCGTGCACGCCGCCGCGGTCCAGCTGACGCTCGGCCCGGGGGCCGCCCTCGGGGGCTCGCTCCGCGCGCCGTGCACGCCGCCGCGCGGAAGCTTCGCCCCCGCGGGACGCGCCGGCCCCTGCCCGCCGTTAAGCTATGGGCGTGCCTAGGCGTCCTCTGTACCAGCCCGAGAGGTTCAAGGGCCTTCCCTGCTCCGCCCGGCTGGTCTGGTTCCATATCTGGGCCCTGGGGGAGGGAGAGTACTCCGCCCGGGAGCTGGCCCAGGAGCTGGAGATGAGCCCGGACGCCGCCGCCCGGGCGCTCCGCCTCCTGAGCGAGCGGGGGCTCCTCGAGGTGGTGCGTCCCCCCGCCGGGTCCAGGGCGGGGGCTTACCGGGTGGCCCGGAGGTTTCCTAGCGGGCCTCCCACTTCCTCTCCGGGTCCAGCCTGAGCACCTCCCCGTCCCACCGCACCGCTTCCCAGTTGGCCAGGAGGTCCCTGGCCCTCGAGGCCGTGGTGTGAAGCCGCTCCCTCACCCCGGGGCCGTCCTCTCCCCAGAGGGCCAGGGCCGCCTCCCGCCAGGGGAGGGGGCCCTCCTTGAGGAGCAGGGCCAGAAGCGCGAAGGCCTTCCCCGAGCCCTCCAGCGGCACCTCCCGCCTGCCCACGAGGAGGCCGGGGGGGCTTTCCCGCAGGACCA
>NZ_BAAHSC010000120.1:0-836 GCF_054655095.1 Thermus sp. FJN-A | reverse complement strand
CCCACCGCACCGCTTCCCAGTTGGCCAGGAGGTCCCTGGCCCTCGAGGCCGTGGTGTGAAGCCGCTCCCTCACCCCGGGGCCGTCCTCTCCCCAGAGGGCCAGGGCCGCCTCCCGCCAGGGGAGGGGGCCCTCCTTGAGGAGCAGGGCCAGAAGCGCGAAGGCCTTCCCCGAGCCCTCCAGCGGCACCTCCCGCCTGCCCACGAGGAGGCCGGGGGGGCTTTCCCGCAGGACCACCTTGGGCTTCTCCGGGGCCTTCCGGGCCCTGGGGAGCGCGAGCCCCCTCTCCTCGGCGAGGGCGAAGAGTTCGGGGAAGCCCAGGGCCTCCTCCATGAGGGGGTAGGGGCCGATGGCCCGCGCCTCCTGGAGCAGGGCCAGGGCGCCTTCCTCCTTCCCCTCCCGGCGGGAGAGCTCCGCCAGGGCCACCAGCACCCGGGCGCGGGCCGGGGCGTGGGTGTCCAGAAGCTCCAGGGCCTCCCCGGCGGCCCGCCTCGCCAGCCTCTTCCGTCCCAGGGCCAGGTGGCAGAGGGCCATCTCCGCCAGGGCCGCTCCCCTCCGGGCCCCCTCCCCCGCTAGCTCAAGGGCCTCCTCCAGGACCTCGCGTCCTTGAGCGGGCTTCCCCAGAAGCCGCAGGGTGGTGCCGAGGGCCCTCAGGGCCACCACCCGGTCGTCCGGGTCCAGCCTCCCCGCCACCGCCTGCTCGGCCCGGAAGAGGGCCTCCCTCAGCTCCCCCCTGGCCCGGTGGACGGAGGAGAGGAGGACAAGGACCCGGCTCCGGAAGCCTCCCAGGGACTTGGCCCGGACCACGGCCAAAGCCTCCTCCGCCCGGCGCAGGGCC
>NZ_BAAHSC010000119.1:0-375 GCF_054655095.1 Thermus sp. FJN-A | reverse complement strand
CCTTGAGCGGGCTTCCCCAGAAGCCGCAGGGTGGTGCCGAGGGCCCTCAGGGCCACCACCCGGTCGTCCGGGTCCAGCCTCCCCGCCACCGCCTGCTCGGCCCGGAAGAGGGCCTCCCTCAGCTCCCCCCTGGCCCGGTGGACGGAGGAGAGGAGGACAAGGACCCGGCTCCGGAAGCCTCCCAGGGACTTGGCCCGGACCACGGCCAAAGCCTCCTCCGCCCGGCGCAGGGCCCAGCCCGTCCTGCCCCGGTGCAGGTGGGCCACCCCCAGGCCGTGGAGTGCCCAGGCCCGGCCCAGGTGGTCCTCCCGGGCGCTGAAGTGGTCCAGGGCCCGCCTCAAGGCCTCCTCCGCCTCCTCCCAGCGCCCGGCCCGG
>NZ_BAAHSC010000118.1:0-471 GCF_054655095.1 Thermus sp. FJN-A | reverse complement strand
ACGGAGGAGAGGAGGACAAGGACCCGGCTCCGGAAGCCTCCCAGGGACTTGGCCCGGACCACGGCCAAAGCCTCCTCCGCCCGGCGCAGGGCCCAGCCCGTCCTGCCCCGGTGCAGGTGGGCCACCCCCAGGCCGTGGAGTGCCCAGGCCCGGCCCAGGTGGTCCTCCCGGGCGCTGAAGTGGTCCAGGGCCCGCCTCAAGGCCTCCTCCGCCTCCTCCCAGCGCCCGGCCCGGAAGAGGAGGGCCCCCAGGTCCTGCCACACCCACCCCGCCCGCTCCCGGGCCAGGGAGGCCGCCTTCCGCACCAGCCGCAGGCCCTCCTCGTCCCCCAGGTGCCAGCGGGCCCAGCCCTTCAGCCTGAGCCACTCGGGGTTCTCCGGCTGGGGGTCCTGGTCCAGGGCCGCCTCGCCCTCCCGGTAGCGCCCGAGCTGGAGGAAGAGGCGGACGGCCTCGAGGTCCACCCGCCCGTCC
>NZ_BAAHSC010000117.1:0-471 GCF_054655095.1 Thermus sp. FJN-A | reverse complement strand
ACGGAGGAGAGGAGGACAAGGACCCGGCTCCGGAAGCCTCCCAGGGACTTGGCCCGGACCACGGCCAAAGCCTCCTCCGCCCGGCGCAGGGCCCAGCCCGTCCTGCCCCGGTGCAGGTGGGCCACCCCCAGGCCGTGGAGTGCCCAGGCCCGGCCCAGGTGGTCCTCCCGGGCGCTGAAGTGGTCCAGGGCCCGCCTCAAGGCCTCCTCCGCCTCCTCCCAGCGCCCGGCCCGGACGAGGAGGGCCCCCAGGTCCTGCCACACCCACCCCGCCCGCTCCCGGGCCAGGGAGGCCGCCTTCCGCACCAGCCGCAGGCCCTCCTCGTCCCCCAGGTGCCAGCGGGCCCAGCCCTTCAGCCTGAGCCACTCGGGGTTCTCCGGCTGGGGGTCCTGGTCCAGGGCCGCCTCGCCCTCCCGGTAGCGCCCGAGCTGGAGGAAGAGGCGGACGGCCTCGAGGTCCACCCGCCCGTCC
>NZ_BAAHSC010000116.1:0-610 GCF_054655095.1 Thermus sp. FJN-A | reverse complement strand
AGGAGGGCCCCCAGGTCCTGCCACACCCACCCCGCCCGCTCCCGGGCCAGGGAGGCCGCCTTCCGCACCAGCCGCAGGCCCTCCTCGTCCCCCAGGTGCCAGCGGGCCCAGCCCTTCAGCCTGAGCCACTCGGGGTTCTCCGGCTGGGGGTCCTGGTCCAGGGCCGCCTCGCCCTCCCGGTAGCGCCCGAGCTGGAGGAAGAGGCGGACGGCCTCGAGGTCCACCCGCCCGTCCGGCCTCAGCAGGGGGCGCCTTCGCCGGGGGCGATTTTGCCGATGAGCATCGGCGTTTGCAGAGATTTTGAGGATTTGACCCCCCTGTTCTGACATCCTTGCCCGGCATTATACAGGCTTTGGTACGGCGAAAAGCCGCTTCCGAAAACCAAGTGAACTATATCACGCCTGTTGGTGTCCCGTTGGTGAGGAGTTTGCGCCCTCTGGGAGCCCGCGGAGGCGTGCCATATTGACTCGCCCCATTCGCCTCTGCTATGGGTAGGGGAATGCTTTTCAGGTCCCTCCCTCCCCTCTTTCCAGGGTTCCGGTATAATGCCGGGCAATGGGAAGACCGGGCCCCCAGGGGGCCCAAGGCGGCAGGGCCGCGTGAGGACCAA
>NZ_BAAHSC010000115.1:0-469 GCF_054655095.1 Thermus sp. FJN-A | reverse complement strand
GAAAACCAAGTGAACTATATCACGCCTGTTGGTGTCCCGTTGGTGAGGAGTTTGCGCCCTCTGGGAGCCCGCGGAGGCGTGCCATATTGACTCGCCCCATTCGCCTCTGCTATGGGTAGGGGAATGCTTTTCAGGTCCCTCCCTCCCCTCTTTCCAGGGTTCCGGTATAATGCCGGGCAATGGGAAGACCGGGCCCCCAGGGGGCCCAAGGCGGCAGGGCCGCGTGAGGACCAAAAAGGCAAGAGGCGCCAAGGCGGCGCGCGGGGGAGTGCCGTCCCCCACGCGCGAAACGGGAGGGGTTTATGCCCCAAGAGGGAGTTGAAGGGAAGAGCTATAAAGAACAGCCGGAAGGAATCAGCGAGCGGGGCCGGGCCTTCCTCGAGGCCCTGGCCCGGAGGAAGCGGGCGAGGGGCGAGGAGCTTCCGCCCCTCTACCTGAGGCTTTTGGAGGGGGCCGCGCCTCCCCCCGA
>NZ_BAAHSC010000114.1:0-850 GCF_054655095.1 Thermus sp. FJN-A | reverse complement strand
AAGGCAAGAGGCGCCAAGGCGGCGCGCGGGGGAGTGCCGTCCCCCACGCGCGAAACGGGAGGGGTTTATGCCCCAAGAGGGAGTTGAAGGGAAGAGCTATAAAGAACAGCCGGAAGGAATCAGCGAGCGGGGCCGGGCCTTCCTCGAGGCCCTGGCCCGGAGGAAGCGGGCGAGGGGCGAGGAGCTTCCGCCCCTCTACCTGAGGCTTTTGGAGGGGGCCGCGCCTCCCCCCGAGGGCCCCGAGCCCACGCCCGAGGAGGCGCCTCCCCTGGAGGGCCTCAAGCGGGACCTCCGCCCCACCCGGGAGGAGCTTTCCGCCTCCCCACCTCCACCTGAATGGCCGCGGGATCCCTGGGAGCTGGCGGACCGCCTCCTGGCGGAAGGGGAGCGGCGGGGCACCCTGCCAGAGCTTTCCGAGCGGGAGCGGAGGGCCTACCGCGCCCTCCTCGCCCTGGGCCTCGAGGTCCTGGCCCGGAGGCTGGGCCCGGGGAGGCCCCTGCCCAAGAACCTGTCCCAGGTCTCCCTCTTCGCCGTGAACGACGCCCTTTCCGTGGCCCTGGGCATCCCCCAGGCCTCCCTCTACCGGGCCCTGGCCTCCCTGGAGGCCAAGGGCCTCATCCGCCGGAGGGCCTGGCGCGCCCCGGCCACCCTCCGGGGCCGGACGGGGGTCTACGCCGCCGGGACCCTTTACGCCGTGCGCCTGCCCCACCGGGAGGCCCGCCCCCGTCTGGACCCGGAGGACTTCCGCCACCCGTGGCGGGACCTGGAGGAGGACGCCCGCCGGGGGCGCACCGCCTGGAGCCTGAGGCTGAGAGAGTCATATAAAAGTCCCCCTAAGGGAGACTCCGAG
>NZ_BAAHSC010000113.1:0-471 GCF_054655095.1 Thermus sp. FJN-A | reverse complement strand
ATCCGCCGGAGGGCCTGGCGCGCCCCGGCCACCCTCCGGGGCCGGACGGGGGTCTACGCCGCCGGGACCCTTTACGCCGTGCGCCTGCCCCACCGGGAGGCCCGCCCCCGTCTGGACCCGGAGGACTTCCGCCACCCGTGGCGGGACCTGGAGGAGGACGCCCGCCGGGGGCGCACCGCCTGGAGCCTGAGGCTGAGAGAGTCATATAAAAGTCCCCCTAAGGGAGACTCCGAGGGTCTCGGACTTTTGCTTGGGTTTTCGTTACTCCCTGGCGAAGCCGAAAACCCGTTAGCTATAGACTCTCTCACCGCCCTCCTCCGGGCCCGCCCCGCCGAGCGCCGGACCCTGGTGGAGGCCCTCGCCCTCTCCCTGGCCCGGGAGTTCCGGGATCCTGGGAGCGTGCGCTTCTACGCCTGGGTGCTGTGGGGTGCCCTCCGGGCCGAGCTCTACGGCCTGATGGAGGGGGCCCTG
>NZ_BAAHSC010000112.1:0-515 GCF_054655095.1 Thermus sp. FJN-A | reverse complement strand
CTCGGACTTTTGCTTGGGTTTTCGTTACTCCCTGGCGAAGCCGAAAACCCGTTAGCTATAGACTCTCTCACCGCCCTCCTCCGGGCCCGCCCCGCCGAGCGCCGGACCCTGGTGGAGGCCCTCGCCCTCTCCCTGGCCCGGGAGTTCCGGGATCCTGGGAGCGTGCGCTTCTACGCCTGGGTGCTGTGGGGTGCCCTCCGGGCCGAGCTCTACGGCCTGATGGAGGGGGCCCTGGACGCTGTCGCCTGGGCGGTCCGGCGGGCGCGGGAGGCGGCGGCCAAGGCCCTCTTCAGCCCGAGGGGCGAGGGGGTCCGGCGCCCCGGCGCCCTCCTCGCCCACCTCCTCCGGGAGCGGGGCCTCCTGGACCTCTTCCGCCAGACCCCCCAGTGGCGGGTGGCCTAGCCCCGGGCCGGGGTAACCTGTAGAGAGCCCAGCCAGGGCTTCGGGGGTGGTGTGTGTATCAAGACTGGCTGTTCAAGGACTGCCCCGGGGGCTGGCGCCTCCGCTACCGCCGG
>NZ_BAAHSC010000111.1:0-471 GCF_054655095.1 Thermus sp. FJN-A | reverse complement strand
ATCCGCCGGAGGGCCTGGCGCGCCCCGGCCACCCTCCGGGGCCGGACGGGGGTCTACGCCGCCGGGACCCTTTACGCCGTGCGCCTGCCCCACCGGGAGGCCCGCCCCCGTCTGGACCCGGAGGACTTCCGCCACCCGTGGCGGGACCTGGAGGAGGACGCCCGCCGGGGGCGCACCGCCTGGAGCCTGAGGCTGAGAGAGTCATATAAAAGTCCCCCTAAGGGAGACTCCGAGGTTCTCGGACTTTTGCTTGGGTTTTCGTTACTCCCTGGCGAAGCCGAAAACCCGTTAGCTATAGACTCTCTCACCGCCCTCCTCCGGGCCCGCCCCGCCGAGCGCCGGACCCTGGTGGAGGCCCTCGCCCTCTCCCTGGCCCGGGAGTTCCGGGATCCTGGGAGCGTGCGCTTCTACGCCTGGGTGCTGTGGGGTGCCCTCCGGGCCGAGCTCTACGGCCTGATGGAGGGGGCCCTG
>NZ_BAAHSC010000110.1:0-556 GCF_054655095.1 Thermus sp. FJN-A | reverse complement strand
GAAAACCAAGTGAACTATATCACGCCTGTTGGTGTCCCGTTGGTGAGGAGTTTGCGCCCTCTGGGAGCCCGCGGAGGCGTGCCATATTGACTCGCCCCATTCGCCTCTGCTATGGGTAGGGGAATGCTTTTCAGGTCCCTCCCTCCCCTCTTTCCAGGGTTCCGGTATAATGCCGGGCAATGGGAAGACCGGGCCCCCAGGGGGCCCAAGGCGGCAGGGCCGCGTGAGGACCAAATAAGAGGACCCCCACTGGGAAGGGGGCATCTGTCTGGGAGGGGTTAAACCCGGAAACTTCGCTTAGTTTAGCCCCCTCCCAGCGGGAAAGGCAAGAGGCGCCAAGGCGGCGCGCGGGGGAGTGCCGTCCCCCACGCGCGAAACGGGAGGGGTTTATGCCCCAAGAGGGAGTTGAAGGGAAGAGCTATAAAGAACAGCCGGAAGGAATCAGCGAGCGGGGCCGGGCCTTCCTCGAGGCCCTGGCCCGGAGGAAGCGGGCGAGGGGCGAGGAGCTTCCGCCCCTCTACCTGAGGCTTTTGGAGGGGGCCGCGCCTCCCCCCGA
>NZ_BAAHSC010000109.1:0-445 GCF_054655095.1 Thermus sp. FJN-A | reverse complement strand
CCCCTCCCGGCGGGAGAGCTCCGCCAGGGCCACCAGCACCCGGGCGCGGGCCGGGGCGTGGGTGTCCAGAAGCTCCAGGGCCTCCCCGGCGGCCCGCCTCGCCAGCCTCTTCCGTCCCAGGGCCAGGTGGCAGAGGGCCATCTCCGCCAGGGCCGCTCCCCTCCGGGCCCCCTCCCCCGCTAGCTCAAGGGCCTCCTCCAGGACCTCGCTTCCTTGAGCGGGCTTCCCCAGAAGCCGCAGGGTGGTGCCGAGGGCCCTCAGGGCCACCACCCGGTCGTCCGGGTCCAGCCTCCCCGCCACCGCCTGCTCGGCCCGGAAGAGGGCCTCCCTCAGCTCCCCCCTGGCCCGGTGGACGGAGGAGAGGAGGACAAGGACCCGGCTCCGGAAGCCTCCCAGGGACTTGGCCCGGACCACGGCCAAAGCCTCCTCCGCCCGGCGCAGGGCC
>NZ_BAAHSC010000108.1:0-241 GCF_054655095.1 Thermus sp. FJN-A | reverse complement strand
CCTCCGTCCCCTCCCGGCGGGAGAGCTCCGCCAGGGCCACCAGCACCCGGGCGCGGGCCGGGGCGTGGGTGTCCAGAAGCTCCAGGGCCTCCCCGGCGGCCCGCCTCGCCAGCCTCTTCCGTCCCAGGGCCAGGTGGCAGAGGGCCATCTCCGCCAGGGCCGCTCCCCTCCGGGCCCCCTCCCCCGCTAGCTCAAGGGCCTCCTCCAGGACCTCGCTTCCTTGAGCGGGCTTCCCCAGAAG
>NZ_BAAHSC010000107.1:0-258 GCF_054655095.1 Thermus sp. FJN-A | reverse complement strand
CCTGGAGCAGGGCCAGGGCGCCGTCCTCCGTCCCCTCCCGGCGGGAGAGCTCCGCCAGGGCCACCAGCACCCGGGCGCGGGCCGGGGCGTGGGTGTCCAGAAGCTCCAGGGCCTCCCCGGCGGCCCGCCTCGCCAGCCTCTTCCGTCCCAGGGCCAGGTGGCAGAGGGCCATCTCCGCCAGGGCCGCTCCCCTCCGGGCCCCCTCCCCCGCTAGCTCAAGGGCCTCCTCCAGGACCTCGCTTCCTTGAGCGGGCTTCC
>NZ_BAAHSC010000106.1:0-265 GCF_054655095.1 Thermus sp. FJN-A | reverse complement strand
CGCGCCTCCTGGAGCAGGGCCAGGGCGCCTTCCTCCGTCCCCTCCCGGCGGGAGAGCTCCGCCAGGGCCACCAGCACCCGGGCGCGGGCCGGGGCGTGGGTGTCCAGAAGCTCCAGGGCCTCCCCGGCGGCCCGCCTCGCCAGCCTCTTCCGTCCCAGGGCCAGGTGGCAGAGGGCCATCTCCGCCAGGGCCGCTCCCCTCCGGGCCCCCTCCCCCGCTAGCTCAAGGGCCTCCTCCAGGACCTCGCTTCCTTGAGCGGGCTTCC
>NZ_BAAHSC010000105.1:0-255 GCF_054655095.1 Thermus sp. FJN-A | reverse complement strand
GGCCAGGGCGCCTTCCTCCTTCCCCTCCCGGCGGGAGAGCTCCGCCAGGGCCACCAGCACCCGGGCGCGGGCCGGGGCGTGGGTGTCCAGAAGCTCCAGGGCCTCCCCGGCGGCCCGCCTCGCCAGCCTCTTCCGTCCCAGGGCCAGGTGGCAGAGGGCCATCTCCGCCAGGGCCGCTCCCCTCCGGGCCCCCTCCCCCGCTAGCTCAAGGGCCTCCTCCAGGACCTCGCTTCCTTGAGCGGGCTTCCCCAGAAG
>NZ_BAAHSC010000104.1:0-238 GCF_054655095.1 Thermus sp. FJN-A | reverse complement strand
GCAGGGCCAGGGCGCCTTCCTCCTTCCCCTCCCGGCGGGAGAGCTCCGCCAGGGCCACCAGCACCCGGGCGCGGGCCGGGGCGTGGGTGTCCAGAAGCTCCAGGGCCTCCCCGGCGGCCCGCCTCGCCAGCCTCTTCCGTCCCAGGGCCAGGTGGCAGAGGGCCATCTCCGCCAGGGCCGCTCCCCTCCGGGCCCCCTCCCCCGCTAGCTCAAGGGCCTCCTCCAGGACCTCGCTTCC
>NZ_BAAHSC010000103.1:0-470 GCF_054655095.1 Thermus sp. FJN-A | reverse complement strand
TCTGGTTCCATATCTGGGCCCTGGGGGAGGGAGAGTACTCCGCCCGGGAGCTGGCCCAGGAGCTGGAGATGAGCCCGGACGCCGCCGCCCGGGCGCTCCGCCTCCTGAGCGAGCGGGGGCTCCTCGAGGTGGTGCGTCCCCCCGCCGGGTCCAGGGCGGGGGCTTACCGGGTGGCCCGGAGGTTTCCTAGCGGGCCTCCCACTTCCTCTCCGGGTCCAGCCTGAGCACCTCCCCTTCCCACCGCACCGCTTCCCAGTTGGCCAGGAGGTCCCTGGCCCTCGAGGCCGTGGTGTGAAGCCGCTCCCTCACCCCGGGGCCGTCCTCTCCCCAGAGGGCCAGGGCCGCCTCCCGCCAGGGGAGGGGGCCCTCCTTGAGGAGCAGGGCCAGAAGCGCGAAGGCCTTCCCCGAGCCCTCCAGCGGCACCTCCCGCCTGCCCACGAGGAGGCCGGGGGGGCTTTCCCGCAGGACCA
>NZ_BAAHSC010000102.1:0-238 GCF_054655095.1 Thermus sp. FJN-A | reverse complement strand
GGCCAGGGCGCCTTCCTCCTTCCCCTCCCGGCGGGAGAGCTCCGCCAGGGCCACCAGCACCCGGGCGCGGGCCGGGGCGTGGGTGTCCAGAAGCTCCAGGGCCTCCCCGGCGGCCCGCCTCGCCAGCCTCTTCCGTCCCAGGGCCAGGTGGCAGAGGGCCATCTCCGCCAGGGCCGCTCCCCTCCGGGCCCCCTCCCCCGCTAGCTCAAGGGCCTCCTCCAGGACCTCGCTTCCTGGA
>NZ_BAAHSC010000101.1:0-470 GCF_054655095.1 Thermus sp. FJN-A | reverse complement strand
CCTTGCCTCCGGGCCTCCGCGCCCCCTTTGGGGGCCCTCGCGCCCGGCGCGGGAAAAGCGCGCGGGTGGGAGGTAGTTATGGTGTCCCTTCCCCTTTCCGGTGTGGTGGCCTTCGCGGGCTCCCGGCGCGGCTCCCCCTGGCCCGTGGCCCCCGTGGTGGCCCTGGTCCTGGCCTCGGGGGGCGTGGTGCGGGTGGGGGACCAGCGCGGGGTGGACGCCGCCGTGGTCCGGGCCTTCCCCGGCGCCCAGGTGGTGCGGGCCTCTCAGTTCCCGGGGCCGCCCAAGGCCCGGCTCGCCCAGCGCACCCGGGCCGTGGTCCTTGGCCACCGGGGCCTGGGCCTGCCTCCGGCCTCCTGCCTCTTGGTCTTCCCGCCGGAGGGCGGGGCCCCCGCCCTGGGGCCCGGCTCCTCCCTGGCCCTCCGCCTGGCCCTCGAGGCCCGCCTCCCCGCCTGGGTGGCCGGGGAGCCCCG
>NZ_BAAHSC010000100.1:0-471 GCF_054655095.1 Thermus sp. FJN-A | reverse complement strand
TTGGGAAGAAAGGGCCAAGGCCAGGCCCATGAGCACCGTCCACGCCAGACCCCGAAGAAACCTCATGCTGTAAGGGTAGCGCAGGCCCTCCTGGGGTTTACCGAGTCCGGCCTCGAGGTCTTTTCGAAGCCTCAGGTTCGCCGCATCCTCCCCCACCCCTTCCCCCCACCCCCTGCCCCCGCCCCCCTTCCCGTCGGCCTCACCCCGAAGGGGGGCGGGGGAGAGAGGAAGCTTCGTCCCTTCCCGCGCCGGGCTGGGCCCCATTGTAGGGCGCTCCGGCCCGCAAGGTACGGGCTTCGCCCGTGACCCGGCAAGGCCGAGCCCTACGGGTGGGGCCCCTGCCCCAGCCTTGCCTCCGGGCCTCCGCGCCCCCTTTGGGGGCCCTCGCGCCCGGCGCGGGAAAAGCGCGCGGGTGGGAGGTAGTTATGGTGTCCCTTCCCCTTTCCGGTGTGGTGGCCTTCGCGGGCTCCC
>NZ_BAAHSC010000099.1:0-310 GCF_054655095.1 Thermus sp. FJN-A | reverse complement strand
CCGGCCCGAGGCCCTGAAGCTCCACCGTGTCCCCGTCCACCACCTTGAGCACCTGAACGGGGCCCTGGAGCCTGCCTTGGGAAGAAAGGGCCAAGGCCAGGCCCATGAGCACCGTCCACGCCAGACCCCGAAGAAACCTCATGCTGTAAGGGTAGCGCAGGCCCTCCTGGGGTTTACCGAGTCCGGCCTCGAGGTCTTTTCGAAGCCTCAGGTTCGCCGCATCCTCCCCCACCCCTTCCCCCCACCCCCTGCCCCCGCCCCCCTTCCCGTCGGCCTCACCCCGAAGGGGGGCGGGGGAGAGAGGAAGCTT
>NZ_BAAHSC010000098.1:0-395 GCF_054655095.1 Thermus sp. FJN-A | reverse complement strand
TTGGGAAGAAAGGGCCAAGGCCAGGCCCATGAGCACCGTCCACGCCAGACCCCGAAGAAACCTCATGCTGTAAGGGTAGCGCAGGCCCTCCTGGGGTTTACCGAGTCCGGCCTCGAGGTCTTTTCGAAGCCTCAGGTTCGCCGCATCCTCCCCCACCCCTTCCCCCCACCCCCTGCCCCCGCCCCCCTTCCCGTCGGCCTCACCCCGAAGGGGGGCGGGGGAGAGAGGAAGCTTCTTCCCTTCCCGCGCCGGGCTGGGCCCCATTGTAGGGCGCTCCGGCCCGCAAGGTACGGGCTTCGCCCGTGACCCGGCAAGGCCGAGCCCTACGGGTGGGGCCCCTGCCCCAGCCTTGCCTCCGGGCCTCCGCGCCCCCTTTGGGGGCCCTCGCGCCCGGC
>NZ_BAAHSC010000097.1:0-464 GCF_054655095.1 Thermus sp. FJN-A | reverse complement strand
GACTGCGCCGGGGAGAAGGCCCGCCTGGAGGAGTCTATCCGGGAGGCCCGCCTCGCCCAAGCCCGCCTCCTCCGGCGCAAGGAGCGCGCCGCCGAGGCCCAGCTCGTGCGCTCCCCCGTCTCGGGGCGGGTGGTGGAGGTCAAGGTGCGCGACCTGAGGCCGGGGGAGGTGGTGGTGGAAATTGTGCTACAATCGCGTTAGGCAAGGGGTGGTTAAGCGTGTCCCTGAAAGGGAATCACTTGTTTCTGAGAGAAGTGCTTCCTCGTGTTTTTTTGGCTTTGCTTTTTACTCTGGTGGCCCTTTTGTTAAAATCTAACGCCATTCTAAACTTTTTGACTGGACTTCTTTCTACAAGCAACTTTGCTGTATTTTTTGTCTTCGCAACAGTTTACTCCGTCATTCTTTTGTTGATAGCTATAGTAGCTAGACGAGCTAAGCGCTTTGTTGTAGATAGACGCTTCAGT
>NZ_BAAHSC010000096.1:0-3161 GCF_054655095.1 Thermus sp. FJN-A | reverse complement strand
CCGCACCCCTTCCCCTCACGGGTAGAATTTTTGGATGGAAGCCACACCTAACCCACAGGTGTACGACCTCAACCACAAGGGGAGACCCACGGCTAAGCCCACCTTGCCCTGGGTGTTTCAACTCATGTGGGTGCGGCTGGTGGAGCTGGGGAGGCGATAGCGGGTCCTCAACCTGGCTCCCTATCACGAGATCGTAATGCACCTTCTGGGGGCTGGGCGATATTACCTGCTAGAGTGAGAGACGTGCGGAATGTGGGTAACATCTTCAAGGACGTTTTGTATGATCTTTGCAATTTTTAAAGAGAGAAGGGGAGGCACAGCCTCGCCAATCTGAGACCGAACCTCTGATGTTTTTCCCTCAAACCAGAACGCATCGGGAAAGCTTTGGAGCCTTGCTCGCTCACGATTGGTGAGCCTGCTTCTACTTCTTCGGTAATGGTAGCCCCAAGTTCCTCCTCCCCCGTGAGCCACAACTGTGTAGGCAGGAAGGAGCGGGTGGAGCCGTTTGTATACGAGGCTGAATCCTCGTCCTTCTACTTCATGCTCTGTGCCACGGACGGCTACGTGGTTTTTCCCAGGAGGAATCTGCCACATGCGAGCAAGCACAGCTTCCTGCTCCTTGGGAAGGGAGTGAGATCCATCTGGAAAACCATCCGGAGGCGTTAGAGTTAGAGATATTCCCTTCCACCCTAAAAGCCGAATTGTAGCTTCGTGCTCCTCCATAGCTCGGTCAAAGAGGGGATCGCTGGGCTTGCCCTTGTGGAGATGGAGATAGTCGCTTATAGGGTCATTTCCTGAGAAAAGGCCACTATACTCTGAGAGGATTTCGCGGTAAATGTTTCTCAGTTCTGGCAGGATGGCGCCTTCGAGGGCTTCTAAGGCCGTAAGGGGATACTTTCTGAGCGCGGGAGATCCAGCAAAGGCCTCTTCAATTGCCAAAAGGTGGTCCATTCGTATCGGAAGGTCTCCACGGAATCCAACAATCAAAAGCCGCTTGCGCCGCTGGGGGACGCCGTGCCAGGATGCGTCCACTATGTCTGAAAATACTATATGGTAAGAGGGTATATCTCCTCTGTCAGCTTCGTTGAGGAGGTCCTCGGGAGGGGGGGGTGTTTGGTGGGGCGCCACATTATATTGCTTCTTCCACCGCTCAGGTAAAGAGCGTAGGTCTTTGAAGTCCTCTAGGATTGCACTTATATCCTTCCCAGAATTAGAAGAAAGGAGGCCGGGTACATTCTCAAAAACGAACGCTAGGGGTTTGAGGACCGCCAAGTACCGGGAAAAGTGCAAGTAGAGCTTGCCCCTGAGGGTTTGGGTTCCTCCTCGCTCTTGATCTATGCCCCTCATGATGGAAAAGTCTTGGCAAGGTGGGCCCCCTAGTAAGACAGTCGGAGGGGGGATGGGAGTTTCCAGATTTGAGTAGGAGACATCTCCAACGGAGTAATAGCCTGCCTTAAGCAGGGGACCCATGGAGATAGGTATCCCAAAATTTCTACGGAAAGTCCTGGCCGCATCATGCTTTATGTCTATGCCGAATACTGTGTCAAAGCCCAGGACTCGGAAGCCCCAGTCAAGGCCTCCTGCACCAGTAAAGAGGCTCACCGTGCGCATTCAGGTCCTCCTTGGGATACGGGAATGGATTCATATCCCCCCTCAGCTTCGGGAATAGAAAGAAGTTCTGCGACGCAGTTCAAGTTGCTTATAAGTAGATCTGTGCTACACAGCGCATGCTGGCTACTTGAGAATTCTTCTATAGGATAGAACTTAACTTTCAAATCTCCATCTTTCAGGCGAGGATCCAAACTTAGATCTTCCCAGTTGATTTTGTCAACTTGCACGTTGCCGGATGAAATAGTGCCAATCCCGCTATAGATGGTAATTTTTTTGCGGGCTCTTCGTGCATTGTGTTTGTAAGCTTTAAATGTTTGACTTAGCCGGCTCTTTTCCTGCCAGCCAGCCATAAAGGCCAGCAAAACGATGTCTGTTTGCTTCATCTGCTCTATTTTTGCCTTAGCTCTCTCGAGCGCGTCGTGCTCATTAAGGAAAATATGTTCAATTTGGGTAAGTTTGCTTTCTCGATAGACTGTTAAAACCCGCTCAAACGCTCCTATATTCGCCAAGAAGTTGAAGAGCGTGTCAGCGTTAGTTCCAATTTTAACCAGAACATAAATGTCACTATGCCTATTTTGAGCGTAGGGTACATCCAACCAGCGACCATTGAGTTTTGTAGTTTTAATACTAATCCTTCTTTTGGGATTTATTGGTTTCCCTTCCAGGATGACTTGTACTATGTCGGCACTTAGAGCTACCTCAAGCCTTTCTTCGCTTGCGTCTAAAATGGGGATTACCCTCCCAGACGTGAATGACTTCATAAACTTCCGGAAGGCGATTTCACCAAGAATGCCCTGAATCGTATCCCCCCAGAGTTGCCCAAAACCACGTTGCCTTGACGATCCGAAGTCCGTTCTAGCAAAGCGGTGTGCAAAAGAGAGGGCTATTACAGTGGCCCGGAGGTAGTCTTCCTTCGTTAAAAGGATACTGTTCGTTTTTACTTTTCTCCAAAAGCTATCAATAACGGCCTCAGGCTTTTCATTATCCAAAAGCTCACTTCCCGCAAGATCTCTAGCTTGCAAAAGGAGATTCTCCAGTAAGTGCTCGTCCATTTTCACCCCCTCTTTTTGAGCTAGAACGGTAAGCGCCTCTTTGCCTTGGCTGGTCCAAACCTCTTTAAGCTGGGTGTCTGTAATTAGTCTTGCTAAACTTTGCATGTTCAACCCCTCGCTTCCGTGCACCTGCTCAGTATTTCGGCGATTTCTTTGTAGGAGGACTTGAGGAGTTCGTCAACAGCTATCCTTATCAAGGTGTTCTCCGTGATCCGCTCCCCCTTCCCCTTCCTTTCCCGGTTGAGCCTCCGGGCCAGGGCGGTGAGGGCGTCCAGCTGGTCGGGGCGGAGGCGGCACTCCTTGCGGACGTAGGTGAGGTAGGGGGGGAGGGGGCGCTCCCTGGGGCCTTCCCCCTTCGGGGAGGCCTCGAGGCCCCCCCCGGGAGGGGCCTCCCCGGGCTTCTCCTCCCGGGGGGCGGGAGCCTCCTGAAGGTCCCCCGCCTCCTCCCTCACCAGCTCCGCCAGGCGCTTCCGCTTCACGCCTCCCTCCTCTCGGGGG
>NZ_BAAHSC010000095.1:0-243 GCF_054655095.1 Thermus sp. FJN-A | reverse complement strand
CCTCACAGTCCGCACCCCTTCCCCTCACGGGTAGAATTTTTGGATGGAAGCCACACCTAACCCACAGGTGTACGACCTCAACCACAAGGGGAGACCCACGGCTAAGCCCACCTTGCCCTGGGTGTTTCAACTCATGTGGGTGCGGCTGGTGGAGCTGGGGAGGCGATAGCGGGTCCTCAACCTGGCTCCCTATCACGAGATCGTAATGCACCTTCTGGGGGCTGGGCGATATTACCTGCTAGA
>NZ_BAAHSC010000094.1:0-263 GCF_054655095.1 Thermus sp. FJN-A | reverse complement strand
GGTGGGGTGAAATGCCTTCTATCCTTGGTCCTCACAGTCCGCACCCCTTCCCCTCACGGGTAGAATTTTTGGATGGAAGCCACACCTAACCCACAGGTGTACGACCTCAACCACAAGGGGAGACCCACGGCTAAGCCCACCTTGCCCTGGGTGTTTCAACTCATGTGGGTGCGGCTGGTGGAGCTGGGGAGGCGATAGCGGGTCCTCAACCTGGCTCCCTATCACGAGATCGTAATGCACCTTCTGGGGGCTGGGCGATATTA
>NZ_BAAHSC010000093.1:0-261 GCF_054655095.1 Thermus sp. FJN-A | reverse complement strand
TGGGGTGAAATGCCTTCTATCCTTGTTCCTCACAGTCCGCACCCCTTCCCCTCACGGGTAGAATTTTTGGATGGAAGCCACACCTAACCCACAGGTGTACGACCTCAACCACAAGGGGAGACCCACGGCTAAGCCCACCTTGCCCTGGGTGTTTCAACTCATGTGGGTGCGGCTGGTGGAGCTGGGGAGGCGATAGCGGGTCCTCAACCTGGCTCCCTATCACGAGATCGTAATGCACCTTCTGGGGGCTGGGCGATATTA
>NZ_BAAHSC010000092.1:0-243 GCF_054655095.1 Thermus sp. FJN-A | reverse complement strand
CCTCACATTCCGCACCCCTTCCCCTCACGGGTAGAATTTTTGGATGGAAGCCACACCTAACCCACAGGTGTACGACCTCAACCACAAGGGGAGACCCACGGCTAAGCCCACCTTGCCCTGGGTGTTTCAACTCATGTGGGTGCGGCTGGTGGAGCTGGGGAGGCGATAGCGGGTCCTCAACCTGGCTCCCTATCACGAGATCGTAATGCACCTTCTGGGGGCTGGGCGATATTACCTGCTAGA
>NZ_BAAHSC010000091.1:0-471 GCF_054655095.1 Thermus sp. FJN-A | reverse complement strand
GGGTGGCCAGGCGGGCGGGGCTCAAGGACTGGCAACGCATCACCCCCCATAAGCTCCGCCACTCCTACGCCAGCGCCCTGGTGGAGGCGGGGCGGGGGATTGACGAGGTGAAGGAGCTTCTGGGGCACAGCTCCATCAGCACCACCCAGGTCTACGTGCACGTCTCCCGCAAGCGCCTGGAGGAGGCCGCCCGGGCGTTGCCGGATGTGGTGGGGTGAAATGCCTTCTATCCTTGGTCCTCACATTCCGCACCCCTTCCCCTCACGGGTAGAATTTTTGGATGGAAGCCACACCTAACCCACAGGTGTACGACCTCAACCACAAGGGGAGACCCACGGCTAAGCCCACCTTGCCCTGGGTGTTTCAACTCATGTGGGTGCGGCTGGTGGAGCTGGGGAGGCGATAGCGGGTCCTCAACCTGGCTCCCTATCACGAGATCGTAATGCACCTTCTGGGGGCTGGGCGATATTA
>NZ_BAAHSC010000090.1:0-239 GCF_054655095.1 Thermus sp. FJN-A | reverse complement strand
GAAGCGGGTGGCCAGGCGGGCGGGGCTCAAGGACTGGCAACGCATCACCCCCCATAAGCTCCGCCACTCCTACGCCAGCGCCCTGGTGGAGGCGGGGCGGGGGATTGACGAGGTGAAGGAGCTTCTGGGGCACAGCTCCATCAGCACCACCCAGGTCTACGTGCACGTCTCCCGCAAGCGCCTGGAGGAGGCCGCCCGGGCGTTGCCGGATGTGGTGGGGTGAAATGCCTTCTATCCTT
>NZ_BAAHSC010000089.1:0-471 GCF_054655095.1 Thermus sp. FJN-A | reverse complement strand
GGGTGGCCAGGCGGGCGGGGCTCAAGGACTGGCAACGCATCACCCCCCATAAGCTCCGCCACTCCTACGCCAGCGCCCTGGTGGAGGCGGGGCGGGGGATTGACGAGGTGAAGGAGCTTCTGGGGCACAGCTCCATCAGCACCACCCAGGTCTACGTGCACGTCTCCCGCAAGCGCCTGGAGGAGGCCGCCCGGGCGTTGCCGGATGTGGTGGGGTGAAATGCCTTCTATCCTTGTTCCTCACATTCCGCACCCCTTCCCCTCACGGGTAGAATTTTTGGATGGAAGCCACACCTAACCCACAGGTGTACGACCTCAACCACAAGGGGAGACCCACGGCTAAGCCCACCTTGCCCTGGGTGTTTCAACTCATGTGGGTGCGGCTGGTGGAGCTGGGGAGGCGATAGCGGGTCCTCAACCTGGCTCCCTATCACGAGATCGTAATGCACCTTCTGGGGGCTGGGCGATATTA
>NZ_BAAHSC010000088.1:0-471 GCF_054655095.1 Thermus sp. FJN-A | reverse complement strand
AGGGCGTCCAGCTGGTCGGGGCGGAGGCGGCACTCCTTGCGGACGTAGGTGAGGTAGGGGGGGAGGGGGCGCTCCCTGGGGCCTTCCCCCTTCGGGGAGGCCTCGAGGCCCCCCCCGGGAGGGGCCTCCCCGGGCTTCTCCTCCCGGGGGGCGGGAGCCTCCTGAAGGTCCCCCGCCTCCTCCCTCACCAGCTCCGCCAGGCGCTTCCGCTTCACGCCTCCCTCCTCTCGGGGGTGTGGGCGAGCTCCCTGAGGAGCTCCTCCGCCACCCGGCGGTAGTCCGCCTCCGCCTCCCGGGCGTTGGGGCCGCGCCAGCGGGTGATGGCCTTGCCGTCCAGGGCGGCCCGCTCGTGGGCCTTGTAGGCCCGCACGAAGGCGTGGAAGGCGGGCACCCCGGCCTCCATGAGGGCGGTCTGGGCCTCGAGGGCCTCCCCTAGGCTCCGGGGGTCCACCCGGGTGAGGAGGACCCGGT
>NZ_BAAHSC010000087.1:0-802 GCF_054655095.1 Thermus sp. FJN-A | reverse complement strand
GGGCGAGCTCCCTGAGGAGCTCCTCCGCCACCCGGCGGTAGTCCGCCTCCGCCTCCCGGGCGTTGGGGCCGCGCCAGCGGGTGATGGCCTTGCCGTCCAGGGCGGCCCGCTCGTGGGCCTTGTAGGCCCGCACGAAGGCGTGGAAGGCGGGCACCCCGGCCTCCATGAGGGCGGTCTGGGCCTCGAGGGCCTCCCCTAGGCTCCGGGGGTCCACCCGGGTGAGGAGGACCCGGTGGGCCACCCCGAGGGGTCGGACGGCCTTGCGCACCGTCTCCACCAGGGCCTCGAGGTCCAGGGGGGCGGGGGGCGTGGGGAGGACGGCGTAGTCCGCCGCCCTGAGCACGGCCTCCAGGGCCTCGGAGCGGAGGGCGGGGGGCGTGTCCACCACCACCACCCCGTAGCCCCTCACCCGCCGCAGGCGGAGGAGGAGGGCGGGGTCCGTCTCCTGCGCCAGGTCAAAGGGCATCTCCCCCCGGCCCGCCCACCAGGAGGCGGAGCCCTGGGGGTCGGCGTCCACCAGGAGGACGGGGCCCCCCTCGGCCAGGATGGCGGCGAGGTTGACGGCGGTGGTGGTCTTGCCCACCCCGCCCTTGCCGTTCACCACGGCCACCACCCTCACCCCAGCACCTCCCTCAGGGCCTCCTCCAGGCGCTCCTCGCTGCCCAAAAGCCGCACCCCCTCCTCCCAGGGCACCCGCCAGAGCCGCCCCGCCTTCTGCCCCCGCACCTGGCCCTCCCGGAGCCAGCGGCGCACCGTTTCCGGGTCCACCCTTAGGGCGCGGGCCAGCTCCTCGGGGGTGAGG
>NZ_BAAHSC010000086.1:0-471 GCF_054655095.1 Thermus sp. FJN-A | reverse complement strand
GGTGGTCTTGCCCACCCCGCCCTTGCCGTTCACCACGGCCACCACCCTCACCCCAGCACCTCCCTCAGGGCCTCCTCCAGGCGCTCCTCGCTGCCCAAAAGCCGCACCCCCTCCTCCCAGGGCACCCGCCAGAGCCGCCCCGCCTTCTGCCCCCGCACCTGGCCCTCCCGGAGCCAGCGGCGCACCGTTTCCGGGTCCACCCTTAGGGCGCGGGCCAGCTCCTCGGGGGTGAGGAAGAGGGGTTTGCCCACGGGAGGCATGCTACCCAAATGGCCCGTGGAAGGCAAGGGGGGGTCCTCGAGCCCCGCCCCCTGGACGCCGGGATCCCTGGGGGGGACTTCCGAACTTACGAACTTCCGAACTCTGTAACTCTGGAACTTACAGACTTCCGAACTTCCAGACTAACAGACTCTGCAACTTACAGACTTACAGACCTCCGAACTTACAGACTCTGTTAGTCTGTAAGTATGT
>NZ_BAAHSC010000085.1:0-459 GCF_054655095.1 Thermus sp. FJN-A | reverse complement strand
AGGGGTTTGCCCACGGGAGGCATGCTACCCAAATGGCCCGTGGAAGGCAAGGGGGGGTCCTCGAGCCCCGCCCCCTGGACGCCGGGATCCCTGGGGGGGACTTCCGAACTTACGAACTTCCGAACTCTGTAACTCTGGAACTTACAGACTTCCGAACTTCCAGACTAACAGACTCTGCAACTTACAGACTTACAGACCTCCGAACTTACAGACTCTGTTAGTCTGTAAGTATGTTCGTGGGCCGGAAGGAGGAGGGGCGGGCGGTCCTCCTCTCGGTGCGGGCCGGGAGGGGGGTGGTGCTCTCCGCCCCGCCGGGGTACGGGAAGACGGCGCTCCTCAGGGAGCTCCTCCCCGCCCTCGAGGCCTGGGCCCCCGTGGTGTGGACGGAGCGGGTGGCCCCCTTCGGGACCTTCCTGAAGGACCTCTTCCGGGGGCTTTGGGACGCCGGAATCCCGGTGG
>NZ_BAAHSC010000084.1:0-468 GCF_054655095.1 Thermus sp. FJN-A | reverse complement strand
TAAGTATGTTCGTGGGCCGGAAGGAGGAGGGGCGGGCGGTCCTCCTCTCGGTGCGGGCCGGGAGGGGGGTGGTGCTCTCCGCCCCGCCGGGGTACGGGAAGACGGCGCTCCTCAGGGAGCTCCTCCCCGCCCTCGAGGCCTGGGCCCCCGTGGTGTGGACGGAGCGGGTGGCCCCCTTCGGGACCTTCCTGAAGGACCTCTTCCGGGGGCTTTGGGACGCCGGAATCCCGGTGGAAGGGGTGGGGCGGGGGAGGGACCTCGAGGCCGACCTCAAGGCCTGGCAGAGGCGCTACCCGGGGAACGAGGAGAAGGCGAGGAGCCTCCTCAAGGCCCTCAAGCGCCCCGAAGGGGTGAACCCCGTCACCCTCGTCGTGGACGACGCCACGGGCCTCACCCCCAGTGTGGTCCCCTGGCTGGTGGCCTTCGCCGAGGTGGCCACCCTGGTCCTGGCCGTCCACCCGGAGACCC
>NZ_BAAHSC010000083.1:0-237 GCF_054655095.1 Thermus sp. FJN-A | reverse complement strand
AAGGGGTGGGGCGGGGGAGGGACCTCGAGGCCGACCTCAAGGCCTGGCAGAGGCGCTACCCGGGGAACGAGGAGAAGGCGAGGAGCCTCCTCAAGGCCCTCAAGCGCCCCGAAGGGGTGAACCCCGTCACCCTCGTCGTGGACGACGCCACGGGCCTCACCCCCAGTGTGGTCCCCTGGCTGGTGGCCTTCGCCGAGGTGGCCACCCTGGTCCTGGCCGTCCACCCGGAGACCCTAA
>NZ_BAAHSC010000082.1:0-471 GCF_054655095.1 Thermus sp. FJN-A | reverse complement strand
TAAGTATGTTCGTGGGCCGGAAGGAGGAGGGGCGGGCGGTCCTCCTCTCGGTGCGGGCCGGGAGGGGGGTGGTGCTCTCCGCCCCGCCGGGGTACGGGAAGACGGCGCTCCTCAGGGAGCTCCTCCCCGCCCTCGAGGCCTGGGCCCCCGTGGTGTGGACGGAGCGGGTGGCCCCCTTCGGGACCTTCCTGAAGGACCTCTTCCGG
The DNA here is from genome assembly GCF_054655095.1 of Thermus sp. FJN-A. Taxonomy (NCBI): domain Bacteria; kingdom Thermotogati; phylum Deinococcota; class Deinococci; order Thermales; family Thermaceae; genus Thermus; species Thermus sp. FJN-A. The sequence goes on along the minus strand of NZ_BAAHSC010000082.1, from coordinate 265 downwards.
GGGCTTTGGGACGCCGGAATCCCGGTGGACGGGGTGGGGCGGGGGAGGGACCTCGAGGCCGACCTCAAGGCCTGGCAGAGGCGCTACCCGGGGAACGAGGAGAAGGCGAGGAGCCTCCTCAAGGCCCTCAAGCGCCCCGAAGGGGTGAACCCCGTCACCCTCGTCGTGGACGACGCCACGGGCCTCACCCCCAGTGTGGTCCCCTGGCTGGTGGCCTTCGCCGAGGTGGCCACCCTGGTCCTGGCCGTCCACCCGGAGACCCTAA
>NZ_BAAHSC010000081.1:0-241 GCF_054655095.1 Thermus sp. FJN-A | reverse complement strand
GTGGATGGGGTGGGGCGGGGGAGGGACCTCGAGGCCGACCTCAAGGCCTGGCAGAGGCGCTACCCGGGGAACGAGGAGAAGGCGAGGAGCCTCCTCAAGGCCCTCAAGCGCCCCGAAGGGGTGAACCCCGTCACCCTCGTCGTGGACGACGCCACGGGCCTCACCCCCAGTGTGGTCCCCTGGCTGGTGGCCTTCGCCGAGGTGGCCACCCTGGTCCTGGCCGTCCACCCGGAGACCCTAA
>NZ_BAAHSC010000080.1:0-263 GCF_054655095.1 Thermus sp. FJN-A | reverse complement strand
TCCGGGGGCTTTGGGACGCCGGAATCCCGGTGGATGGGGTGGGGCGGGGGAGGGACCTCGAGGCCGACCTCAAGGCCTGGCAGAGGCGCTACCCGGGGAACGAGGAGAAGGCGAGGAGCCTCCTCAAGGCCCTCAAGCGCCCCGAAGGGGTGAACCCCGTCACCCTCGTCGTGGACGACGCCACGGGCCTCACCCCCAGTGTGGTCCCCTGGCTGGTGGCCTTCGCCGAGGTGGCCACCCTGGTCCTGGCCGTCCACCCGGAG
>NZ_BAAHSC010000079.1:0-239 GCF_054655095.1 Thermus sp. FJN-A | reverse complement strand
TCCGGGTGGATGGGGTGGGGCGGGGGAGGGACCTCGAGGCCGACCTCAAGGCCTGGCAGAGGCGCTACCCGGGGAACGAGGAGAAGGCGAGGAGCCTCCTCAAGGCCCTCAAGCGCCCCGAAGGGGTGAACCCCGTCACCCTCGTCGTGGACGACGCCACGGGCCTCACCCCCAGTGTGGTCCCCTGGCTGGTGGCCTTCGCCGAGGTGGCCACCCTGGTCCTGGCCGTCCACCCGGAG
>NZ_BAAHSC010000078.1:0-260 GCF_054655095.1 Thermus sp. FJN-A | reverse complement strand
AAGGGGTGGGGCGGGGGAGGGACCTCGAGGCCGACCTCAAGGCCTGGCAGAGGCGCTACCCGGGGAACGAGGAGAAGGCGAGGAGCCTCCTCAAGGCCCTCAAGCGCCCCGAAGGGGTGAACCCCGTCACCCTCGTCGTGGACGACGCCACGGGCCTCACCCCCAGTGTGGTCCCCTGGCTGGTGGCCTTCGCCGAGGTGGCCACCCTGGTCCTGGCCGTCCACCCGGAGACCCTCAGGAAGGGGGGTACAAAGCGGCTA
>NZ_BAAHSC010000077.1:0-471 GCF_054655095.1 Thermus sp. FJN-A | reverse complement strand
GGTGGTCTTGCCCACCCCGCCCTTGCCGTTCACCACGGCCACCACCCTCACCCCAGCACCTCCCTCAGGGCCTCCTCCAGGCGCTCCTCGCTGCCCAAAAGCCGCACCCCCTCCTCCCAGGGCACCCGCCAGAGCCGCCCCGCCTTCTGCCCCCGCACCTGGCCCTCCCGGAGCCAGCGGCGCACCGTTTCCGGGTCCACCCTTAGGGCGCGGGCCAGCTCCTCGGGGGTGAGGACGAGGGGTTTGCCCACGGGAGGCATGCTACCCAAATGGCCCGTGGAAGGCAAGGGGGGGTCCTCGAGCCCCGCCCCCTGGACGCCGGGATCCCTGGGGGGGACTTCCGAACTTACGAACTTCCGAACTCTGTAACTCTGGAACTTACAGACTTCCGAACTTCCAGACTAACAGACTCTGCAACTTACAGACTTACAGACCTCCGAACTTACAGACTCTGTTAGTCTGTAAGTATGT
>NZ_BAAHSC010000076.1:0-471 GCF_054655095.1 Thermus sp. FJN-A | reverse complement strand
AGGGCGTCCAGCTGGTCGGGGCGGAGGCGGCACTCCTTGCGGACGTAGGTGAGGTAGGGGGGGAGGGGGCGCTCCCTGGGGCCTTCCCCCTTCGGGGAGGCCTCGAGGCCCCCCCCGGGAGGGGCCTCCCCGGGCTTCTCCTCCCGGGGGGCGGGAGCCTCCTGAAGGTCCCCCGCCTCCTCCCTCACCAGCTCCGCCAGGCGCTTCCGCTTCACGCCTCCCTCCTCTCGGGGGTTTGGGCGAGCTCCCTGAGGAGCTCCTCCGCCACCCGGCGGTAGTCCGCCTCCGCCTCCCGGGCGTTGGGGCCGCGCCAGCGGGTGATGGCCTTGCCGTCCAGGGCGGCCCGCTCGTGGGCCTTGTAGGCCCGCACGAAGGCGTGGAAGGCGGGCACCCCGGCCTCCATGAGGGCGGTCTGGGCCTCGAGGGCCTCCCCTAGGCTCCGGGGGTCCACCCGGGTGAGGAGGACCCGGT
>NZ_BAAHSC010000075.1:0-471 GCF_054655095.1 Thermus sp. FJN-A | reverse complement strand
GGTGCGTCCCCAGGAGGTGGAGGAAGCCCTCACCGACCCCAAGCGGCTGGTGCTCCGCACGCGCTCCCAAGGGGGCGAGGAACGCTGGGCGGCCCTGGGGGCCACGGAAGCCGGAAGGGTCCTCTTCGTGGTCTTCACCCGCAGGGAAGGCAGGGTGCGGCCCATCACCGCCCGGGACGCCACCTTGGAGGAGAAACGCCGCTACCGGAGGAGGGGAAAGTAAAGCATGAAGAGACTGCGGAAGGTGCACAGCCTGGAGGAAATCCCCGAGTTCGCCAGTGAGGAAGAGGAGAGCCGTTTTTGGGCGGAGCACGGCCTGGGGGAAGAACTCCTGGCGGAGATGGCCCCACCGCCGGAGGGCCTTCTGCCCCCGGCCCGCCCCAGGACCCGGCCCGTTTCCATACGCCTGGACGAGGACCTCCTGAGGCGGCTCAAGGCCATCGCCCGGAGGAAGGGCAAGGGCTACCAGAC
>NZ_BAAHSC010000074.1:0-316 GCF_054655095.1 Thermus sp. FJN-A | reverse complement strand
GGTGCGTCCCCAGGAGGTGGAGGAAGCCCTCACCGACCCCAAGCGGCTGGTGCTCCGCACGCGCTCCCAAGGGGGCGAGGAACGCTGGGCGGCCCTGGGGGCCACGGAAGCCGGAAGGGTCCTCTTCGTGGTCTTCACCCGCAGGGAAGGCAGGGTGCGGCCCATCACCGCCCGGGACGCCACCTTGGAGGAGAAACGCCGCTACCGGAGGAGGGGAAAGTAAAGCATGAAGAGAATGCGGAAGGTGCACAGCCTGGAGGAAATCCCCGAGTTCGCCAGTGAGGAAGAGGAGAGCCGTTTTTGGGCGGAGCACGGC
>NZ_BAAHSC010000073.1:0-388 GCF_054655095.1 Thermus sp. FJN-A | reverse complement strand
CCGCAGGAGGGAAGCGGTGAGGGCGGCCCCGGCCAGGTGGGTCGCGGCGGTCATGGCCCCCCCTTGCAAATACCATGGTATATACTGAAAGGGGAGGTTTCCCCTTGGGCTTCGCCTGGGATGAGGCCAACACCGCCCACATCGCCCGGCACGGGGTGCGTCCCCAGGAGGTGGAGGAAGCCCTCACCGACCCCAAGCGGCTGGTGCTCCGCACGCGCTCCCAAGGGGGCGAGGAACGCTGGGCGGCCCTGGGGGCCACGGAAGCCGGAAGGGTCCTCTTCGTGGTCTTCACCCGCAGGGAAGGCAGGGTGCGGCCCATCACCGCCCGGGACGCCACCTTGGAGGAGAAACGCCGCTACCGGAGGAGGGGAAAGTAAAGCATGAAGAG
>NZ_BAAHSC010000072.1:0-842 GCF_054655095.1 Thermus sp. FJN-A | reverse complement strand
CCGCAGGAGGGAAGCGGTGAGGGCGGCCCCGGCCAGGTGGGTCGCGGCGGTCATGGCCCCCCCTTGCAAATACCATGGTATATACTGAAAGGGGAGGTTTCCCCTTGGGCTTCGCCTGGGATGAGGCCAACACCGCCCACATCGCCCGGCACGGGGTGCGTCCCCAGGAGGTGGAGGAAGCCCTCACCGACCCCAAGCGGCTGGTGCTCCGCACGCGCTCCCAAGGGGGCGAGGACCGCTGGGCGGCCCTGGGGGCCACGGAAGCCGGAAGGGTCCTCTTCGTGGTCTTCACCCGCAGGGAAGGCAGGGTGCGGCCCATCACCGCCCGGGACGCCACCTTGGAGGAGAAACGCCGCTACCGGAGGAGGGGAAAGTAAAGCATGAAGAGAATGCGGAAGGTGCACAGCCTGGAGGAAATCCCCGAGTTCGCCAGTGAGGAAGAGGAGAGCCGTTTTTGGGCGGAGCACGGCCTGGGGGAAGAACTCCTGGCGGAGATGGCCCCACCGCCGGAGGGCCTTCTGCCCCCGGCCCGCCCCAGGACCCGGCCCGTTTCCATACGCCTGGACGAGGACCTCCTGAGGCGGCTCAAGGCCATCGCCCGGAGGACGGGCAAGGGCTACCAGACCCTCCTCAAGGAGTTCGTGCTGGAAAGGCTCTACGAGGAGGAGAAGCGGGAAGGGGTCATCTAAGACCGCCAAGGGCTTCCTCCAGGAGCCTTAGGGCCCGGTCCAGGTCGGGCACCCGGCCCGGGCGCACCTCGTTCAGATCCAGCCACACTGCCGAGAGGAGGGCGTGGAGCTCCAGGGCCCGCTCCCGGGAGAGGCCGGAAGGGGAGAGGCTCC
>NZ_BAAHSC010000071.1:0-469 GCF_054655095.1 Thermus sp. FJN-A | reverse complement strand
GTAAAGCATGAAGAGAAGGCGGAAGGTGCACAGCCTGGAGGAAATCCCCGAGTTCGCCAGTGAGGAAGAGGAGAGCCGTTTTTGGGCGGAGCACGGCCTGGGGGAAGAACTCCTGGCGGAGATGGCCCCACCGCCGGAGGGCCTTCTGCCCCCGGCCCGCCCCAGGACCCGGCCCGTTTCCATACGCCTGGACGAGGACCTCCTGAGGCGGCTCAAGGCCATCGCCCGGAGGAAGGGCAAGGGCTACCAGACCCTCCTCAAGGAGTTCGTGCTGGAAAGGCTCTACGAGGAGGAGAAGCGGGAAGGGGTCATCTAAGACCGCCAAGGGCTTCCTCCAGGAGCCTTAGGGCCCGGTCCAGGTCGGGCACCCGGCCCGGGCGCACCTCGTTCAGATCCAGCCACACTGCCGAGAGGAGGGCGTGGAGCTCCAGGGCCCGCTCCCGGGAGAGGCCGGAAGGGGAGAGGCTCC
>NZ_BAAHSC010000070.1:0-393 GCF_054655095.1 Thermus sp. FJN-A | reverse complement strand
GGAGTGGGTGAGGGTGCGGTGGCCGAAGCGCCTTTCCAGGAAGGTGGAGAGGGGCCTCAGGAACTTGCCGGGGCCGGAGGTGGTGGTGTCCACATCCGGCATCACCGCCCCCCAGGCCAGGGCCAGGCCCTCCAGGAGGCCCACCTCCACCCCGAAGCCCCGCAGGAGGGAAGCGGTGAGGGCGGCCCCGGCCAGGTGGGTCGCGGCGGTCATGGCCCCCCCTTGCAAATACCATGGTATATACTGAAAGGGGAGGTTTCCCCTTGGGCTTCGCCTGGGATGAGGCCAACACCGCCCACATCGCCCGGCACGGGGTGCGTCCCCAGGAGGTGGAGGAAGCCCTCACCGACCCCAAGCGGCTGGTGCTCCGCACGCGCTCCCAAGGGGGCGAGG
>NZ_BAAHSC010000069.1:0-970 GCF_054655095.1 Thermus sp. FJN-A | reverse complement strand
ACTCGGGGCGCTCTCCGCCGAGGCGGGGGCCGCCCTGGCGGGGGAGTACGGGCAGGTGGCCCCCTCCTACCGCCTGGCCCTAAGCCTCAACCTGGCGGACCTCTTCCGGGACCGGGGCCCCGCCCTCCGGGCCCTCGAGGCCCGCGCCGAGGCCGCCCGGCGGGAGGCGAGGGTGCGGGTGGCGGAGGCCTTCTTCCGTTGGCTCGCCGCCCGGGAGGCGGCCCGGACCGCCGCCGACGGGGTGGAGGCGAGGGAGGCGGAGCTAAAGGCCCTCCAGGCCCGGGCCAGGGTGGGGGCCGCCGCCCCCCACGAGGTCCTGGCCGCCGCCGAGAGGCTTTCCCAGGCCCGCCTCGCCCTCTACCGGGCCAACCTGGACCTGGCCCTGGCCTTGGAGGACCTGGCTCGGGCCGTGGGCCTGCCCCTGGAGGCCCTGAGAGCCCTCCTAAGGCCCTTGGAGGGGGGAGGGGGCTCCCTTAGTACCCCCCAGGCCCGCGGGGGGCCTTAGGAACCTTTTAGGAGGGAAAGATGCGGCTTTTGGGAGTTTTTCTGCTTATCGCCCTCTCCGCCTGCGAGCCCCCGGTGGCCTCCCACCGGGAGGAGGTGCCCCTCCGCCTCTTCCGCTGGTCGGAGGACGCCCTCCTCCCCCCCGAGGTCCTGCCCGGGGAGCCCCTCTTGGCCGAGGTCCATCTCTACCGGACGGGGCTCGGGGTCCAGGCCCACCTGCGCCTCCAGGGGGGGCTTCCTTCCGAGGGGGATTGGGGCCTGCTCCTGGAGGAGGGGGAGCGGGTGGTGGTTGAGGCCATGGGGGAGGGCCGGGTAGAGGGGGGACAGGTGGCCTGGTTTCGGGCGGAGGGGCGGGCGGAGAACCCGGTGTGCGCCTGGTGGATGGTGAGCTTCTCCCCCGACCCCCGGCGGGAGGACGAGCGGGAGATGAGGCTCTACAACGCCTCGGGCCGGGTGTGCGAGGGGG
>NZ_BAAHSC010000068.1:0-469 GCF_054655095.1 Thermus sp. FJN-A | reverse complement strand
GCGGGGGGGTTGGGCATCGCCGCCTTCGTGGTCCTCTCCCCCTGGCTCAGGAAGGTGGTGGTGGCCAAGTGAGGCGGCTCGCGCTTCTTCTCGTCCTCGCCCCGGCCCTGGCCCAGGGCCTCACCCGGGAGGAGGCCCGCCTCCTGGACCGCCTCGCGGAGGAAGCCCTGAAGGCGGACCCCGCCTACCTCCAGGCCCTCGCCGACCTGGAGGCCGCCCGGGCCTCCCTCGGAATACTCGGGGCGCTCTCCGCCGAGGCGGGGGCCGCCCTGGCGGGGGAGTACGGGCAGGTGGCCCCCTCCTACCGCCTGGCCCTAAGCCTCAACCTGGCGGACCTCTTCCGGGACCGGGGCCCCGCCCTCCGGGCCCTCGAGGCCCGCGCCGAGGCCGCCCGGCGGGAGGCGAGGGTGCGGGTGGCGGAGGCCTTCTTCCGTTGGCTCGCCGCCCGGGAGGCGGCCCGGACCGCCGC
>NZ_BAAHSC010000067.1:0-237 GCF_054655095.1 Thermus sp. FJN-A | reverse complement strand
GGGGCGGGGGGGTTGGGCATCGCCGCCTTCGTGGTCCTCTCCCCCTGGCTCAGGAAGGTGGTGGTGGCCAAGTGAGGCGGCTCGCGCTTCTTCTCGTCCTCGCCCCGGCCCTGGCCCAGGGCCTCACCCGGGAGGAGGCCCGCCTCCTGGACCGCCTCGCGGAGGAAGCCCTGAAGGCGGACCCCGCCTACCTCCAGGCCCTCGCCGACCTGGAGGCCGCCCGGGCCTCCCTCGGAA
>NZ_BAAHSC010000066.1:0-256 GCF_054655095.1 Thermus sp. FJN-A | reverse complement strand
CCGGGGGGAGATGGACCTCTATGGGGCGGGGGGGTTGGGCATCGCCGCCTTCGTGGTCCTCTCCCCCTGGCTCAGGAAGGTGGTGGTGGCCAAGTGAGGCGGCTCGCGCTTCTTCTCGTCCTCGCCCCGGCCCTGGCCCAGGGCCTCACCCGGGAGGAGGCCCGCCTCCTGGACCGCCTCGCGGAGGAAGCCCTGAAGGCGGACCCCGCCTACCTCCAGGCCCTCGCCGACCTGGAGGCCGCCCGGGCCTCCCTCG
>NZ_BAAHSC010000065.1:0-244 GCF_054655095.1 Thermus sp. FJN-A | reverse complement strand
GGACCTCTCTGGGGCGGGGGGGTTGGGCATCGCCGCCTTCGTGGTCCTCTCCCCCTGGCTCAGGAAGGTGGTGGTGGCCAAGTGAGGCGGCTCGCGCTTCTTCTCGTCCTCGCCCCGGCCCTGGCCCAGGGCCTCACCCGGGAGGAGGCCCGCCTCCTGGACCGCCTCGCGGAGGAAGCCCTGAAGGCGGACCCCGCCTACCTCCAGGCCCTCGCCGACCTGGAGGCCGCCCGGGCCTCCCTCG
>NZ_BAAHSC010000064.1:0-236 GCF_054655095.1 Thermus sp. FJN-A | reverse complement strand
TGGCGGGGGGGTTGGGCATCGCCGCCTTCGTGGTCCTCTCCCCCTGGCTCAGGAAGGTGGTGGTGGCCAAGTGAGGCGGCTCGCGCTTCTTCTCGTCCTCGCCCCGGCCCTGGCCCAGGGCCTCACCCGGGAGGAGGCCCGCCTCCTGGACCGCCTCGCGGAGGAAGCCCTGAAGGCGGACCCCGCCTACCTCCAGGCCCTCGCCGACCTGGAGGCCGCCCGGGCCTCCCTCGGAA
>NZ_BAAHSC010000063.1:0-471 GCF_054655095.1 Thermus sp. FJN-A | reverse complement strand
TGGCGGGGGGGTTGGGCATCGCCGCCTTCGTGGTCCTCTCCCCCTGGCTCAGGAAGGTGGTGGTGGCCAAGTGAGGCGGCTCGCGCTTCTTCTCGTCCTCGCCCCGGCCCTGGCCCAGGGCCTCACCCGGGAGGAGGCCCGCCTCCTGGACCGCCTCGCGGAGGAAGCCCTGAAGGCGGACCCCGCCTACCTCCAGGCCCTCGCCGACCTGGAGGCCGCCCGGGCCTCCCTCGGACTACTCGGGGCGCTCTCCGCCGAGGCGGGGGCCGCCCTGGCGGGGGAGTACGGGCAGGTGGCCCCCTCCTACCGCCTGGCCCTAAGCCTCAACCTGGCGGACCTCTTCCGGGACCGGGGCCCCGCCCTCCGGGCCCTCGAGGCCCGCGCCGAGGCCGCCCGGCGGGAGGCGAGGGTGCGGGTGGCGGAGGCCTTCTTCCGTTGGCTCGCCGCCCGGGAGGCGGCCCGGACCGCCGC
>NZ_BAAHSC010000062.1:0-238 GCF_054655095.1 Thermus sp. FJN-A | reverse complement strand
GGCTTCCTTCCGAGGGGGATTGGGGCCTGCTCCTGGAGGAGGGGGAGCGGGTGGTGGTTGAGGCCATGGGGGAGGGCCGGGTAGAGGGGGGACAGGTGGCCTGGTTTCGGGCGGAGGGGCGGGCGGAGAACCCGGTGTGCGCCTGGTGGATGGTGAGCTTCTCCCCCGACCCCCGGCGGGAGGACGAGCGGGAGATGAGGCTCTACAACGCCTCGGGCCGGGTGTGCGAGGGGGAACG
>NZ_BAAHSC010000061.1:0-241 GCF_054655095.1 Thermus sp. FJN-A | reverse complement strand
TCCTTCCGAGGGGGATTGGGGCCTGCTCCTGGAGGAGGGGGAGCGGGTGGTGGTTGAGGCCATGGGGGAGGGCCGGGTAGAGGGGGGACAGGTGGCCTGGTTTCGGGCGGAGGGGCGGGCGGAGAACCCGGTGTGCGCCTGGTGGATGGTGAGCTTCTCCCCCGACCCCCGGCGGGAGGACGAGCGGGAGATGAGGCTCTACAACGCCTCGGGCCGGGTGTGCGAGGGGGAACGAGGAGGG
>NZ_BAAHSC010000060.1:0-466 GCF_054655095.1 Thermus sp. FJN-A | reverse complement strand
TCCTTCCGAGGGGGATTGGGGCCTGCTCCTGGAGGAGGGGGAGCGGGTGGTGGTTGAGGCCATGGGGGAGGGCCGGGTAGAGGGGGGACAGGTGGCCTGGTTTCGGGCGGAGGGGCGGGCGGAGAACCCGGTGTGCGCCTGGTGGATGGTGAGCTTCTCCCCCGACCCCCGGCGGGAGGACGAGCGGGAGATGAGGCTCTACAACGCCTCGGGCCGGGTGTGCGAGGGGGAACGATGAGGGTGGACGAGCTGGAGCATTTGCGCAGGAGGGTGGCGGAGCTGGAGGCCGAGCGGGAGAAGCTCCTCGCCCGCCTCGCCTACCTCGAGGCCCTCGCCCAAAGCCGGAGCCTCTCCCCTTCCGGCCTCTCCCGGGAGCGGGCCCTGGAGCTCCACGCCCTCCTCTCGGCAGTGTGGCTGGATCTGAACGAGGTGCGCCCGGGCCGGGTGCCCGACCTGGACCGGGCCC
>NZ_BAAHSC010000059.1:0-343 GCF_054655095.1 Thermus sp. FJN-A | reverse complement strand
GATGAGGGTGGACGAGCTGGAGCATTTGCGCAGGAGGGTGGCGGAGCTGGAGGCCGAGCGGGAGAAGCTCCTCGCCCGCCTCGCCTACCTCGAGGCCCTCGCCCAAAGCCGGAGCCTCTCCCCTTCCGGCCTCTCCCGGGAGCGGGCCCTGGAGCTCCACGCCCTCCTCTCGGCAGTGTGGCTGGATCTGAACGAGGTGCGCCCGGGCCGGGTGCCCGACCTGGACCGGGCCCTAAGGCTCCTGGAGGAAGCCCTTGGCGGTCTTAGATGACCCCTTCCCGCTTCTCCTCCTCGTAGAGCCTTTCCAGCACGAACTCCTTGAGGAGGGTCTGGTAGCCCTTGC
>NZ_BAAHSC010000058.1:0-470 GCF_054655095.1 Thermus sp. FJN-A | reverse complement strand
GGCTTCCTTCCGAGGGGGATTGGGGCCTGCTCCTGGAGGAGGGGGAGCGGGTGGTGGTTGAGGCCATGGGGGAGGGCCGGGTAGAGGGGGGACAGGTGGCCTGGTTTCGGGCGGAGGGGCGGGCGGAGAACCCGGTGTGCGCCTGGTGGATGGTGAGCTTCTCCCCCGACCCCCGGCGGGAGGACGAGCGGGAGATGAGGCTCTACAACGCCTCGGGCCGGGTGTGCGAGGGGGACCGATGAGGGTGGACGAGCTGGAGCATTTGCGCAGGAGGGTGGCGGAGCTGGAGGCCGAGCGGGAGAAGCTCCTCGCCCGCCTCGCCTACCTCGAGGCCCTCGCCCAAAGCCGGAGCCTCTCCCCTTCCGGCCTCTCCCGGGAGCGGGCCCTGGAGCTCCACGCCCTCCTCTCGGCAGTGTGGCTGGATCTGAACGAGGTGCGCCCGGGCCGGGTGCCCGACCTGGACCGGGCCC
>NZ_BAAHSC010000057.1:0-246 GCF_054655095.1 Thermus sp. FJN-A | reverse complement strand
GATGAGGGTGGACGAGCTGGAGCATTTGCGCAGGAGGGTGGCGGAGCTGGAGGCCGAGCGGGAGAAGCTCCTCGCCCGCCTCGCCTACCTCGAGGCCCTCGCCCAAAGCCGGAGCCTCTCCCCTTCCGGCCTCTCCCGGGAGCGGGCCCTGGAGCTCCACGCCCTCCTCTCGGCAGTGTGGCTGGATCTGAACGAGGTGCGCCCGGGCCGGGTGCCCGACCTGGACCGGGCCCTCAGGCTCCTGGA
>NZ_BAAHSC010000056.1:0-1064 GCF_054655095.1 Thermus sp. FJN-A | reverse complement strand
CGCTTGAGCTTGAGGGCCACATGGGCCTCCGTGAGCCTCCCCTCCTCGTCCGTGCGGGGCCAGAGGGTGAAGACCCCCTCCCCCTGGTGCTCCTCCGGCTGGCTCAGGGCGTACCCGGCCACCTCCACCCGGCACCCCTCGGGAAGGCGGGGGCTAGAGAAGCCCTCCTCCCCCAGGCTCCCCTCCAGGAAGAGGGTGGCCTGGTGGGCCGGGTGGCGGGCCCCGGGCTTCTCCTTTTGGGCTTCCTTGACCTCCTCCACGCCTTCCCCTAGAGGCCGAAGCGCTTCAGGACCTCCCGGGCCCGGTCCACCACGCTCCTCCCCGCCCCCTCGGGCTTCGCCTCCTCCTCCAGGGAGCGGAGGAAGGCCTCGAGGCTCTCCCGGGTGATGCGGGCCGAGCGGGGGGTGGGGTGAACCACCTTGAGGCGCCCCGCCTTCACCAGCCTGTAGATCGTCGTCCGACCCAAGCCGAGGGCCTTGGCCGCCTCGCTGTAGGTCAAGAGAAGCTTGCCGTCCAGAGGGTCCTTTTCGGGGGGGTCCCCCTTGGCCGTGGGGCTCTCCCGCATGCCCCCATGGTACAGAAGCGAGGCGGAGGGTCTTGGAACTTCCTGGAACTTCCAGACATCCAGACTCTGGAAGTCTGTAAGTCTGGAAGTCCATAAGTTTGTCGCAAACTTCCGTCATTTGTCGCAACCTTCCGCCGGCCGCCCCAGCTCCTCACCCGCCCCTTTTTCGGGGTTTTCGCCCTCCCGGACGGGACTTCCCTTCGGTCGGGGCCTTCTTCCGACACTTCGCCAAATAAACCTTTGGCGAATGCTATACTTCGGGAAAGCGGGGGCGGGGGCCCTCGAGGGCACTCCGGGCCCGCCCCCCGAAGGAGGTCCCATGAGCCAGCCTGACCCCCACGCCGAGCTCTTCGCCCGCTTCCGCCGGTACCTGGAGATGGAGGAGGGCCGCTCCCCCCGCACCGCCAAGGAGTACCTCATGGACGCGGGCCTCTTCGCCCGCTGGTTCCGGGAGCGCCACGGCAGGCCCCCCCGCTTTGAGGAGGTGGGGAGCCAGCAC
>NZ_BAAHSC010000055.1:0-1501 GCF_054655095.1 Thermus sp. FJN-A | reverse complement strand
GGGGACAGGCTCGTGGTGGTGGACCTGAAGACCTCCTCCCGGGTCTACCCGGAGCACCTCCTGCAGGTGGGGGCTTACGCCCTGGCCCTGCGGGAGGAGGGGCTGGCGGTGGAGGGGGGCTTCGTGGTGGCCCTGCGGGAGGGGATGAAGGTGGCCGAGGTCCCCCTGGAGGAGGCGGGGGAGGCCTTCCTGGGGCTCCTGGCTGTTCACCGTTTCCTGAGGGGCTTGGGGCTGGCTCCGGAACCCTAAGGCTTCGTTCTATCATGACCTCGTGGGGCCAGTATGAACAACCGCCCATAGTGGCCCCCTTAAGATCTAGCGCAACTTTCGGGAGGTGAGGGAGATGGTCAAGCGGCTTATCCGGAGCGCGATTGCCGCGTTTGTTTTGGTTTTCCTTGCGGCTTGCGCGCCTACCGTTTCCCAAGGGCCGGCTCCAGTTCCTGCGGACGCCACGGGGATAAGCGGCGTTTACCAGGGACGCTATCGTTGTAGCCAAGGGATTACTGGGTTAACCCTTACGCTCAAGGGAACCCCGGAGGGTAACGTAGAGGCCACTTTTGACTTCTACGCCGTGCCGGAGAATCCTGGGGTTCCCTCGGGGAGCTACCTGATGACCGGCATCTTCTTTTCCGACGCTTCTCTCCATCTGGATCCGGTGCGGTGGATTAGGCAGCCCCCTGGGTACGTTATGGTCCCGATGCGCGGAAAGATAACGGAGGAAGAGGGTCGGTTAGTGTACAAGGGAACGATACCCGAACCGGGATGCGGGGCCTTCTACGTTGTCAGGGTGAGGTAATCCCTACCCCCTGAGCACCCGCTTGTACCACACCTTGAGGGCCTCGAGGTCCCAGGCCACCACCGCCCGGCTCCCGTCGGGGTACCACCGCACCTCGTACCGCCTCGGGAACTCGGGGAGGAGCCTCTCCACCTTGGGCCACCAGAGGTCCAGGGCCTGGGGCCTCAGGACCAGGTAGTAGGGCCCCTCCCCCACCAGGCCCATCACCTGCCCCTTGGGGAGGGGCGGGGGCAGGCCGAGGCCCCCAGGGGCCCCCTCCTCCTCCGGGGCCCGCCACACCCGCACCGGGTCCCGCCTCGGCCTCCTCTCCCCGGGGGGGCGCGCCTCCTTAGGGGGCTTTGGGGGGCCTTCGGGCCCGGGCGGGGCGGGCCTTTGGGCCTCCTCCAGGCGCTCCGGCGCGGGCCCCTTCCGCCTCCCCTCCAGGTGCGGATTCCGGTCCCCCTCTATGGGCTCGGGGAGGGGCCTTTCCCCCTTCCGGGCCAGGACCCACTTCCCCAAGGGGAAGGCCCGCTCGGCGAGGAGCCTCCCCCCCCGCAGGGCCCCCTCGAGGCGGTAGGCCTTCCTGGGCTCCAGGAAGGCGGTGAAGCCCCGGGCCCGGCCCAGGACGAGCCTGAAGGCCTCCCCGCTCTTGGGCTGGACGAGGACCACGAACCTCCTTCCGTCGGCGTGGAGGAGGATCCCGTGCACCACCAGCTCCGGCCCCTC
>NZ_BAAHSC010000054.1:0-471 GCF_054655095.1 Thermus sp. FJN-A | reverse complement strand
GCCCACCACAGGGCCGCCCGGAGCGCCGCGGGGCGGGGCACCGACCTCCACGCCTGGGCGGAGGCCCACTTCAAGGGGGAAAGGCCTCCCCTCCCCGAGGAGGAGCCCCTCCGGGGGATGGCCCGGCGCCTGGCGGACTGGTGGGACGGGAACGGGGGCAGGCTCCTGCGCTCCGAGGAGGCGGTCTTCCACCCGGAGCACCGCTACGCCGGGCGGGTGGACCTGGTGGCCCGCTGTGGGGACAGGCTCGTGGTGGTGGACCTGAAGACCTCCTCCCGGGTCTACCCGGAGCACCTCCTGCAGGTGGGGGCTTACGCCCTGGCCCTGCGGGAGGAGGGGCTGGCGGTGGAGGGGGGCTTCGTGGTGGCCCTGCGGGAGGGGATGAAGGTGGCCGAGGTCCCCCTGGAGGAGGCGGGGGAGGCCTTCCTGGGGCTCCTGGCTGTTCACCGTTTCCTGAGGGGCTTGGGGCTG
>NZ_BAAHSC010000053.1:0-237 GCF_054655095.1 Thermus sp. FJN-A | reverse complement strand
GGCCCACCACAGGGCCGCCCGGAGCGCCGCGGGGCGGGGCACCGACCTCCACGCCTGGGCGGAGGCCCACTTCAAGGGGGAAAGGCCTCCCCTCCCCGAGGAGGAGCCCCTCCGGGGGATGGCCCGGCGCCTGGCGGACTGGTGGGACGGGAACGGGGGCAGGCTCCTGCGCTCCGAGGAGGCGGTCTTCCACCCGGAGCACCGCTACGCCGGGCGGGTGGACCTGGTGGCCCGCGT
>NZ_BAAHSC010000052.1:0-316 GCF_054655095.1 Thermus sp. FJN-A | reverse complement strand
TGGAGTACCTCCAGGAAAACCTGGTCCCGGGGCTGGTCCTCACGGAGAAAGAGGTGGACCGCATCCTGAAGGAGGCCGCCGAGGCCCACCACAGGGCCGCCCGGAGCGCCGCGGGGCGGGGCACCGACCTCCACGCCTGGGCGGAGGCCCACTTCAAGGGGGAAAGGCCTCCCCTCCCCGAGGAGGAGCCCCTCCGGGGGATGGCCCGGCGCCTGGCGGACTGGTGGGACGGGAACGGGGGCAGGCTCCTGCGCTCCGAGGAGGCGGTCTTCCACCCGGAGCACCGCTACGCCGGGCGGGTGGACCTGGTGGCCCG
>NZ_BAAHSC010000051.1:0-316 GCF_054655095.1 Thermus sp. FJN-A | reverse complement strand
GCCCACCACAGGGCCGCCCGGAGCGCCGCGGGGCGGGGCACCGACCTCCACGCCTGGGCGGAGGCCCACTTCAAGGGGGAAAGGCCTCCCCTCCCCGAGGAGGAGCCCCTCCGGGGGATGGCCCGGCGCCTGGCGGACTGGTGGGACGGGAACGGGGGCAGGCTCCTGCGCTCCGAGGAGGCGGTCTTCCACCCGGAGCACCGCTACGCCGGGCGGGTGGACCTGGTGGCCCGCTTTGGGGACAGGCTCGTGGTGGTGGACCTGAAGACCTCCTCCCGGGTCTACCCGGAGCACCTCCTGCAGGTGGGGGCTTACG
>NZ_BAAHSC010000050.1:0-625 GCF_054655095.1 Thermus sp. FJN-A | reverse complement strand
GGTCCCCTCGGTCACGGAGGTCACGGGGCGCCTGAACAAGAACCTTCAGGACTGGGCCGTGCGCCAGGTGGTGGAGTACCTCCAGGAAAACCTGGTCCCGGGGCTGGTCCTCACGGAGAAAGAGGTGGACCGCATCCTGAAGGAGGCCGCCGAGGCCCACCACAGGGCCGCCCGGAGCGCCGCGGGGCGGGGCACCGACCTCCACGCCTGGGCGGAGGCCCACTTCAAGGGGGAAAGGCCTCCCCTCCCCGAGGAGGAGCCCCTCCGGGGGATGGCCCGGCGCCTGGCGGACTGGTGGGACGGGACCGGGGGCAGGCTCCTGCGCTCCGAGGAGGCGGTCTTCCACCCGGAGCACCGCTACGCCGGGCGGGTGGACCTGGTGGCCCGCTTTGGGGACAGGCTCGTGGTGGTGGACCTGAAGACCTCCTCCCGGGTCTACCCGGAGCACCTCCTGCAGGTGGGGGCTTACGCCCTGGCCCTGCGGGAGGAGGGGCTGGCGGTGGAGGGGGGCTTCGTGGTGGCCCTGCGGGAGGGGATGAAGGTGGCCGAGGTCCCCCTGGAGGAGGCGGGGGAGGCCTTCCTGGGGCTCCTGGCTGTTCACCGTTTCCTGAGGGGCTTGGGGCTG
>NZ_BAAHSC010000049.1:0-237 GCF_054655095.1 Thermus sp. FJN-A | reverse complement strand
CTTCCGGGCCAGGACCCACTTCCCCAAGGGGAAGGCCCGCTCGGCGAGGAGCCTCCCCCCCCGCAGGGCCCCCTCGAGGCGGTAGGCCTTCCTGGGCTCCAGGAAGGCGGTGAAGCCCCGGGCCCGGCCCAGGACGAGCCTGAAGGCCTCCCCGCTCTTGGGCTGGACGAGGACCACGAACCTCCTTCCGTCGGCGTGGAGGAGGATCCCGTGCACCACCAGCTCCGGCCCCTCCAT
>NZ_BAAHSC010000048.1:0-468 GCF_054655095.1 Thermus sp. FJN-A | reverse complement strand
CCGGGCCAGGACCCACTTCCCCAAGGGGAAGGCCCGCTCGGCGAGGAGCCTCCCCCCCCGCAGGGCCCCCTCGAGGCGGTAGGCCTTCCTGGGCTCCAGGAAGGCGGTGAAGCCCCGGGCCCGGCCCAGGACGAGCCTGAAGGCCTCCCCGCTCTTGGGCTGGACGAGGACCACGAACCTCCTTCCGTCGGCGTGGAGGAGGATCCCGTGCACCACCAGCTCCGGCCCCTCCATGGGGCGCTTGAGCTTGAGGGCCACATGGGCCTCCGTGAGCCTCCCCTCCTCGTCCGTGCGGGGCCAGAGGGTGAAGACCCCCTCCCCCTGGTGCTCCTCCGGCTGGCTCAGGGCGTACCCGGCCACCTCCACCCGGCACCCCTCGGGAAGGCGGGGGCTAGAGAAGCCCTCCTCCCCCAGGCTCCCCTCCAGGAAGAGGGTGGCCTGGTGGGCCGGGTGGCGGGCCCCGGGCTT
>NZ_BAAHSC010000047.1:0-471 GCF_054655095.1 Thermus sp. FJN-A | reverse complement strand
CTTCCGGGCCAGGACCCACTTCCCCAAGGGGAAGGCCCGCTCGGCGAGGAGCCTCCCCCCCCGCAGGGCCCCCTCGAGGCGGTAGGCCTTCCTGGGCTCCAGGAAGGCGGTGAAGCCCCGGGCCCGGCCCAGGACGAGCCTGAAGGCCTCCCCGCTCTTGGGCTGGACGAGGACCACGAACCTCCTTCCGTCGGCGTGGAGGAGGATCCCGTGCACCACCAGCTCCGGCCCCTCCCTGGGGCGCTTGAGCTTGAGGGCCACATGGGCCTCCGTGAGCCTCCCCTCCTCGTCCGTGCGGGGCCAGAGGGTGAAGACCCCCTCCCCCTGGTGCTCCTCCGGCTGGCTCAGGGCGTACCCGGCCACCTCCACCCGGCACCCCTCGGGAAGGCGGGGGCTAGAGAAGCCCTCCTCCCCCAGGCTCCCCTCCAGGAAGAGGGTGGCCTGGTGGGCCGGGTGGCGGGCCCCGGGCTT
>NZ_BAAHSC010000046.1:0-237 GCF_054655095.1 Thermus sp. FJN-A | reverse complement strand
GGGGCGCTTGAGCTTGAGGGCCACATGGGCCTCCGTGAGCCTCCCCTCCTCGTCCGTGCGGGGCCAGAGGGTGAAGACCCCCTCCCCCTGGTGCTCCTCCGGCTGGCTCAGGGCGTACCCGGCCACCTCCACCCGGCACCCCTCGGGAAGGCGGGGGCTAGAGAAGCCCTCCTCCCCCAGGCTCCCCTCCAGGAAGAGGGTGGCCTGGTGGGCCGGGTGGCGGGCCCCGGGCTTCTC
>NZ_BAAHSC010000045.1:0-514 GCF_054655095.1 Thermus sp. FJN-A | reverse complement strand
CGTAAGCCCCCACCTGCAGGAGGTGCTCCGGGTAGACCCGGGAGGAGGTCTTCAGGTCCACCACCACGAGCCTGTCCCCAAAGCGGGCCACCAGGTCCACCCGCCCGGCGTAGCGGTGCTCCGGGTGGAAGACCGCCTCCTCGGAGCGCAGGAGCCTGCCCCCGTTCCCGTCCCACCAGTCCGCCAGGCGCCGGGCCATCCCCCGGAGGGGCTCCTCCTCGGGGAGGGGAGGCCTGTCCCCCTTGAAGTGGGCCTCCGCCCAGGCGTGGAGGTCGGTGCCCCGCCCCGCGGCGCTCCGGGCGGCCCTGTGGTGGGCCTCGGCGGCCTCCTTCAGGATGCGGTCCACCTCTTTCTCCGTGAGGACCAGCCCCGGGACCAGGTTTTCCTGGAGGTACTCCACCACCTGGCGCACGGCCCAGTCCTGAAGGTTCTTGTTCAGGCGCCCCGTGACCTCCGTGACCGAGGGGACCCTCTCCCACCTCTCCCCGTCCCGGGAGACCTCGTAGCCGCCCCC
>NZ_BAAHSC010000044.1:0-471 GCF_054655095.1 Thermus sp. FJN-A | reverse complement strand
CCGCCCCGCGGCGCTCCGGGCGGCCCTGTGGTGGGCCTCGGCGGCCTCCTTCAGGATGCGGTCCACCTCTTTCTCCGTGAGGACCAGCCCCGGGACCAGGTTTTCCTGGAGGTACTCCACCACCTGGCGCACGGCCCAGTCCTGAAGGTTCTTGTTCAGGCGCCCCGTGACCTCCGTGACCGAGGGGACCCTCTCCCACCTCTCCCCGTCCCGGGAGACCTCGTAGCCGCCCCCGGTCCGGCGGTAGCGGAGGCGCCAGCCCCCGGGGCAGTCCTTGAACAGCCAGTCTTGATACACACACCACCCCCGAAGCCCTGGCTGGGCTCTCTACAGGTTACCCCGGCCCGGGGCTAGGCCACCCGCCACTGGGGGGTCTGGCGGAAGAGGTCCAGGAGGCCCCGCTCCCGGAGGAGGTGGGCGAGGAGGGCGCCGGGGCGCCGGACCCCCTCGCCCCTCGGGCTGAAGAGGGCC
>NZ_BAAHSC010000043.1:0-470 GCF_054655095.1 Thermus sp. FJN-A | reverse complement strand
CCGCCCCGCGGCGCTCCGGGCGGCCCTGTGGTGGGCCTCGGCGGCCTCCTTCAGGATGCGGTCCACCTCTTTCTCCGTGAGGACCAGCCCCGGGACCAGGTTTTCCTGGAGGTACTCCACCACCTGGCGCACGGCCCAGTCCTGAAGGTTCTTGTTCAGGCGCCCCGTGACCTCCGTGACCGAGGGGACCCTCTCCCACCTCTCCCCGTCCCGGGAGACCTCGTAGCCGCCCCCGTTCCGGCGGTAGCGGAGGCGCCAGCCCCCGGGGCAGTCCTTGAACAGCCAGTCTTGATACACACACCACCCCCGAAGCCCTGGCTGGGCTCTCTACAGGTTACCCCGGCCCGGGGCTAGGCCACCCGCCACTGGGGGGTCTGGCGGAAGAGGTCCAGGAGGCCCCGCTCCCGGAGGAGGTGGGCGAGGAGGGCGCCGGGGCGCCGGACCCCCTCGCCCCTCGGGCTGAAGAGGGC
>NZ_BAAHSC010000042.1:0-824 GCF_054655095.1 Thermus sp. FJN-A | reverse complement strand
GGGACCTCGAGGCCGACCTCAAGGCCTGGCAGAGGCGCTACCCGGGGAACGAGGAGAAGGCGAGGAGCCTCCTCAAGGCCCTCAAGCGCCCCGAAGGGGTGAACCCCGTCACCCTCGTCGTGGACGACGCCACGGGCCTCACCCCCAGTGTGGTCCCCTGGCTGGTGGCCTTCGCCGAGGTGGCCACCCTGGTCCTGGCCGTCCACCCGGAGACCCTAAGGAAGGGGGGTACAAAGCGGCTATGGATGCGTTTGGACCGGGTGGACCTCCCGCCCCTCTCCCCGAAGGAGACCCGGGAGCTCGCCCGGGCCCTGGTGGAGCGCTACGGGGTGGTGGCCGAGGACCTCGAGGCCTACCTCAACCGGGTGGTGAGCCTCTCCGCCGGGGTGCCGGGAGAGGTGGAGCGCCTGGTGCGGTACGTGAGCGCCGAGGACATCGTGCGGAACCGGGACGTGGGCACGGCCTACGCCGAGGGCCTGGCCCGGCGGGAGGAGCGGGGCATCGCCCTGGCCCCCATCCTCCTGGTGGCGGGGGGCGTGGCCATCGCCGCCCGCTACCTGGGTCTGGCCCGGGGGGAGATGGACCTCTATGTGGCGGGGGGGTTGGGCATCGCCGCCTTCGTGGTCCTCTCCCCCTGGCTCAGGAAGGTGGTGGTGGCCAAGTGAGGCGGCTCGCGCTTCTTCTCGTCCTCGCCCCGGCCCTGGCCCAGGGCCTCACCCGGGAGGAGGCCCGCCTCCTGGACCGCCTCGCGGAGGAAGCCCTGAAGGCGGACCCCGCCTACCTCCAGGCCCTCGCCGACCTGGAGGCCGCCCGGGCCTCCCTCG
>NZ_BAAHSC010000041.1:0-249 GCF_054655095.1 Thermus sp. FJN-A | reverse complement strand
GGGGGGGGGGGGGGTGGGACCTCGAGGCCGACCTCAAGGCCTGGCAGAGGCGCTACCCGGGGAACGAGGAGAAGGCGAGGAGCCTCCTCAAGGCCCTCAAGCGCCCCGAAGGGGTGAACCCCGTCACCCTCGTCGTGGACGACGCCACGGGCCTCACCCCCAGTGTGGTCCCCTGGCTGGTGGCCTTCGCCGAGGTGGCCACCCTGGTCCTGGCCGTCCACCCGGAGACCCTAAGGAAGGGGGGTACAA
>NZ_BAAHSC010000040.1:0-243 GCF_054655095.1 Thermus sp. FJN-A | reverse complement strand
GGGGGGTGGGGGGGGGGGGGGGGTGGGACCTCGAGGCCGACCTCAAGGCCTGGCAGAGGCGCTACCCGGGGAACGAGGAGAAGGCGAGGAGCCTCCTCAAGGCCCTCAAGCGCCCCGAAGGGGTGAACCCCGTCACCCTCGTCGTGGACGACGCCACGGGCCTCACCCCCAGTGTGGTCCCCTGGCTGGTGGCCTTCGCCGAGGTGGCCACCCTGGTCCTGGCCGTCCACCCGGAGACCCTAA
>NZ_BAAHSC010000039.1:0-236 GCF_054655095.1 Thermus sp. FJN-A | reverse complement strand
ATGGGGGGGGGGGGGGGTGGGACCTCGAGGCCGACCTCAAGGCCTGGCAGAGGCGCTACCCGGGGAACGAGGAGAAGGCGAGGAGCCTCCTCAAGGCCCTCAAGCGCCCCGAAGGGGTGAACCCCGTCACCCTCGTCGTGGACGACGCCACGGGCCTCACCCCCAGTGTGGTCCCCTGGCTGGTGGCCTTCGCCGAGGTGGCCACCCTGGTCCTGGCCGTCCACCCGGAGACCCTA
>NZ_BAAHSC010000038.1:0-238 GCF_054655095.1 Thermus sp. FJN-A | reverse complement strand
GGTTGGGGGGGGGGGGGGGTGGGACCTCGAGGCCGACCTCAAGGCCTGGCAGAGGCGCTACCCGGGGAACGAGGAGAAGGCGAGGAGCCTCCTCAAGGCCCTCAAGCGCCCCGAAGGGGTGAACCCCGTCACCCTCGTCGTGGACGACGCCACGGGCCTCACCCCCAGTGTGGTCCCCTGGCTGGTGGCCTTCGCCGAGGTGGCCACCCTGGTCCTGGCCGTCCACCCGGAGACCCTA
>NZ_BAAHSC010000037.1:0-244 GCF_054655095.1 Thermus sp. FJN-A | reverse complement strand
GGGGGGGGTTGGGACCTCGAGGCCGACCTCAAGGCCTGGCAGAGGCGCTACCCGGGGAACGAGGAGAAGGCGAGGAGCCTCCTCAAGGCCCTCAAGCGCCCCGAAGGGGTGAACCCCGTCACCCTCGTCGTGGACGACGCCACGGGCCTCACCCCCAGTGTGGTCCCCTGGCTGGTGGCCTTCGCCGAGGTGGCCACCCTGGTCCTGGCCGTCCACCCGGAGACCCTAAGGAAGGGGGGTACAA
>NZ_BAAHSC010000036.1:0-251 GCF_054655095.1 Thermus sp. FJN-A | reverse complement strand
GCCGGGGGTTTGGGGGGGGGGGGGGTTGGGACCTCGAGGCCGACCTCAAGGCCTGGCAGAGGCGCTACCCGGGGAACGAGGAGAAGGCGAGGAGCCTCCTCAAGGCCCTCAAGCGCCCCGAAGGGGTGAACCCCGTCACCCTCGTCGTGGACGACGCCACGGGCCTCACCCCCAGTGTGGTCCCCTGGCTGGTGGCCTTCGCCGAGGTGGCCACCCTGGTCCTGGCCGTCCACCCGGAGACCCTAAGGAAG
>NZ_BAAHSC010000035.1:0-240 GCF_054655095.1 Thermus sp. FJN-A | reverse complement strand
GGGGTGGGGGGGGGTTGGGACCTCGAGGCCGACCTCAAGGCCTGGCAGAGGCGCTACCCGGGGAACGAGGAGAAGGCGAGGAGCCTCCTCAAGGCCCTCAAGCGCCCCGAAGGGGTGAACCCCGTCACCCTCGTCGTGGACGACGCCACGGGCCTCACCCCCAGTGTGGTCCCCTGGCTGGTGGCCTTCGCCGAGGTGGCCACCCTGGTCCTGGCCGTCCACCCGGAGACCCTAAGGAAG
>NZ_BAAHSC010000034.1:0-252 GCF_054655095.1 Thermus sp. FJN-A | reverse complement strand
TCTGGTAGCCCTTGCCCTTCCTCCGGGCGATGGCCTTGAGCCGCCTCAGGAGGTCCTCGTCCAGGCGTATGGAAACGGGCCGGGTCCTGGGGCGGGCCGGGGGCAGAAGGCCCTCCGGCGGTGGGGCCATCTCCGCCAGGAGTTCTTCCCCCAGGCCGTGCTCCGCCCAAAAACGGCTCTCCTCTTCCTCACTGGCGAACTCGGGGATTTCCTCCAGGCTGTGCACCTTCCGCATTCTCTTCATGCTTTACT
>NZ_BAAHSC010000033.1:0-341 GCF_054655095.1 Thermus sp. FJN-A | reverse complement strand
GAGGAACAAGGAGAGAAGGCATTTCACCCCACCACATCCGGCAACGCCCGGGCGGCCTCCTCCAGGCGCTTGCGGGAGACGTGCACGTAGACCTGGGTGGTGCTGATGGAGCTGTGCCCCAGAAGCTCCTTCACCTCGTCAATCCCCCGCCCCGCCTCCACCAGGGCGCTGGCGTAGGAGTGGCGGAGCTTATGGGGGGTGATGCGTTGCCAGTCCTTGAGCCCCGCCCGCCTGGCCACCCGCTTCACCATGGCCTCCACCGCCCGGGCGGAGAAGGGCTTTCCCCGGTTGGGCCCCGTGGTGTGGCTCCAGATGTAGGGGCTCGTGGGGTGGCCCTCGAG
>NZ_BAAHSC010000032.1:0-471 GCF_054655095.1 Thermus sp. FJN-A | reverse complement strand
GGAGCTGTGCCCCAGAAGCTCCTTCACCTCGTCAATCCCCCGCCCCGCCTCCACCAGGGCGCTGGCGTAGGAGTGGCGGAGCTTATGGGGGGTGATGCGTTGCCAGTCCTTGAGCCCCGCCCGCCTGGCCACCCGCTTCACCATGGCCTCCACCGCCCGGGCGGAGAAGGGCTTTCCCCGGTTGGGCCCCGTGGTGTGGCTCCAGATGTAGGGGCTCGTGGGGTGGCCCTCGAGGGTCCGGTGCCGCAGCCACTGGTGCAGGGCCCGCTGGGCCGTGGGCGAGAGGACCACCATCCGCTCCTTCCCCCCCTTCCCCTGGACCCGGATGGCGTGGGGGACGCCGTCCTGATAGGTGAGGTCGGCGTAGGTCAGGGCCAGGGCCTCGGAGAGGCGGAGGCCTGTGCCGTAGAGGAAGGCGAGGAGGGCCCAGTCCCGGAGGGCCACCCGGGGGGAGCGGTTCTGGTAGGCCGC
>NZ_BAAHSC010000031.1:0-240 GCF_054655095.1 Thermus sp. FJN-A | reverse complement strand
CGCTTGAGCTTGAGGGCCACATGGGCCTCCGTGAGCCTCCCCTCCTCGTCCGTGCGGGGCCAGAGGGTGAAGACCCCCTCCCCCTGGTGCTCCTCCGGCTGGCTCAGGGCGTACCCGGCCACCTCCACCCGGCACCCCTCGGGAAGGCGGGGGCTAGAGAAGCCCTCCTCCCCCAGGCTCCCCTCCAGGAAGAGGGTGGCCTGGTGGGCCGGGTGGCGGGCCCCGGGCTTCTCCTGTTGG
>NZ_BAAHSC010000030.1:0-292 GCF_054655095.1 Thermus sp. FJN-A | reverse complement strand
CCGGTGCCGCAGCCACTGGTGCAGGGCCCGCTGGGCCGTGGGCGAGAGGACCACCATCCGCTCCTTCCCCCCCTTCCCCTGGACCCGGATGGCGTGGGGGACGCCGTCCTGATAGGTGAGGTCGGCGTAGGTCAGGGCCAGGGCCTCGGAGAGGCGGAGGCCTGTGCCGTAGAGGAAGGCGAGGAGGGCCCAGTCCCGGAGGGCCACCCGGGGGGAGCGGTTCTGGTAGGCCGCCTGGAGGAGGCGGGCCACCTCGGGCGGGGTGAGGTAGACGGGGAGCCTCCGGGGGAGC
>NZ_BAAHSC010000029.1:0-293 GCF_054655095.1 Thermus sp. FJN-A | reverse complement strand
CGGTTGGGCCCCGTGGTGTGGCTCCAGATGTAGGGGCTCGTGGGGTGGCCCTCGAGGTTCCGGTGCCGCAGCCACTGGTGCAGGGCCCGCTGGGCCGTGGGCGAGAGGACCACCATCCGCTCCTTCCCCCCCTTCCCCTGGACCCGGATGGCGTGGGGGACGCCGTCCTGATAGGTGAGGTCGGCGTAGGTCAGGGCCAGGGCCTCGGAGAGGCGGAGGCCTGTGCCGTAGAGGAAGGCGAGGAGGGCCCAGTCCCGGAGGGCCACCCGGGGGGAGCGGTTCTGGTAGGCCGC
>NZ_BAAHSC010000028.1:0-457 GCF_054655095.1 Thermus sp. FJN-A | reverse complement strand
CGGTTGGGCCCCGTGGTGTGGCTCCAGATGTAGGGGCTCGTGGGGTGGCCCTCGAGGTTCCGGTGCCGCAGCCACTGGTGCAGGGCCCGCTGGGCCGTGGGCGAGAGGACCACCATCCGCTCCTTCCCCCCCTTCCCCTGGACCCGGATGGCGTGGGGGACGCCGTCCTGATAGGTGAGGTCGGCGTAGGTCAGGGCCAGGGCCTCGGAGAGGCGGAGGCCTGTGCCGTAGAGGACGGCGAGGAGGGCCCAGTCCCGGAGGGCCACCCGGGGGGAGCGGTTCTGGTAGGCCGCCTGGAGGAGGCGGGCCACCTCGGGCGGGGTGAGGTAGACGGGGAGCCTCCGGGGGAGCTTGGGCCGCTTGACCCCCTCCGTGGGGTCCTTGAGGAGGGGGAGGCCCTCCACCTCGGCCAGGTAGCGGAAGAGCTTCCTTAAGGAGGCCAGGACGCGCCCCGCCC
>NZ_BAAHSC010000027.1:0-326 GCF_054655095.1 Thermus sp. FJN-A | reverse complement strand
GGGGGGTGATGCGTTGCCAGTCCTTGAGCCCCGCCCGCCTGGCCACCCGCTTCACCATGGCCTCCACCGCCCGGGCGGAGAAGGGCTTTCCCCGGTTGGGCCCCGTGGTGTGGCTCCAGATGTAGGGGCTCGTGGGGTGGCCCTCGAGGTTCCGGTGCCGCAGCCACTGGTGCAGGGCCCGCTGGGCCGTGGGCGAGAGGACCACCATCCGCTCCTTCCCCCCCTTCCCCTGGACCCGGATGGCGTGGGGGACGCCGTCCTGATAGGTGAGGTCGGCGTAGGTCAGGGCCAGGGCCTCGGAGAGGCGGAGGCCTGTGCCGTAGAGG
>NZ_BAAHSC010000026.1:0-300 GCF_054655095.1 Thermus sp. FJN-A | reverse complement strand
GGAGCTGTGCCCCAGAAGCTCCTTCACCTCGTCAATCCCCCGCCCCGCCTCCACCAGGGCGCTGGCGTAGGAGTGGCGGAGCTTATGGGGGGTGATGCGTTGCCAGTCCTTGAGCCCCGCCCGCCTGGCCACCCGCTTCACCATGGCCTCCACCGCCCGGGCGGAGAAGGGCTTTCCCCGGTTGGGCCCCGTGGTGTGGCTCCAGATGTAGGGGCTCGTGGGGTGGCCCTCGAGGTTCCGGTGCCGCAGCCACTGGTGCAGGGCCCGCTGGGCCGTGGGCGAGAGGACCACCATCCGCTC
>NZ_BAAHSC010000025.1:0-471 GCF_054655095.1 Thermus sp. FJN-A | reverse complement strand
GTAGGAGTGGCGGAGCTTATGGGGGGTGATGCGTTGCCAGTCCTTGAGCCCCGCCCGCCTGGCCACCCGCTTCACCATGGCCTCCACCGCCCGGGCGGAGAAGGGCTTTCCCCGGTTGGGCCCCGTGGTGTGGCTCCAGATGTAGGGGCTCGTGGGGTGGCCCTCGAGGTTCCGGTGCCGCAGCCACTGGTGCAGGGCCCGCTGGGCCGTGGGCGAGAGGACCACCATCCGCTCCGTCCCCCCCTTCCCCTGGACCCGGATGGCGTGGGGGACGCCGTCCTGATAGGTGAGGTCGGCGTAGGTCAGGGCCAGGGCCTCGGAGAGGCGGAGGCCTGTGCCGTAGAGGAAGGCGAGGAGGGCCCAGTCCCGGAGGGCCACCCGGGGGGAGCGGTTCTGGTAGGCCGCCTGGAGGAGGCGGGCCACCTCGGGCGGGGTGAGGTAGACGGGGAGCCTCCGGGGGAGCTTGGGCCG
>NZ_BAAHSC010000024.1:0-361 GCF_054655095.1 Thermus sp. FJN-A | reverse complement strand
CCCCCCCTTCCCCTGGACCCGGATGGCGTGGGGGACGCCGTCCTGATAGGTGAGGTCGGCGTAGGTCAGGGCCAGGGCCTCGGAGAGGCGGAGGCCTGTGCCGTAGAGGAAGGCGAGGAGGGCCCAGTCCCGGAGGGCCACCCGGGGGGAGCGGTTCTGGTAGGCCGCCTGGAGGAGGCGGGCCACCTCGGGCGGGGTGAGGTAGACGGGGAGCCTCCGGGGGAGCTTGGGCCGCTTGACCCCCTCCGTGGGGTCCTTGAGGAGGGGGAGGCCCTCCACCTCGGCCAGGTAGCGGAAGAGCTTCCTTAAGGAGGCCAGGACGCGCCCCGCCCTGTGGGGGCTCACCTCCCGGGAGGCGAGG
>NZ_BAAHSC010000023.1:0-471 GCF_054655095.1 Thermus sp. FJN-A | reverse complement strand
TCCCGGAGGGCCACCCGGGGGGAGCGGTTCTGGTAGGCCGCCTGGAGGAGGCGGGCCACCTCGGGCGGGGTGAGGTAGACGGGGAGCCTCCGGGGGAGCTTGGGCCGCTTGACCCCCTCCGTGGGGTCCTTGAGGAGGGGGAGGCCCTCCACCTCGGCCAGGTAGCGGAAGAGCTTCCTTAAGGAGGCCAGGACGCGCCCCGCCCTGTGGGGGCTCACCTCCCGGGAGGCGAGGAAGGCGCGGATGTGCTGGCTCCCCACCTCCTCAAAGCGGGGGGGCCTGCCGTGGCGCTCCCGGAACCAGCGGGCGAAGAGGCCCGCGTCCATGAGGTACTCCTTGGCGGTGCGGGGGGAGCGGCCCTCCTCCATCTCCAGGTACCGGCGGAAGCGGGCGAAGAGCTCGGCGTGGGGGTCAGGCTGGCTCATGGGACCTCCTTCGGGGGGCGGGCCCGGAGTGCCCTCGAGGGCCCCC
>NZ_BAAHSC010000022.1:0-250 GCF_054655095.1 Thermus sp. FJN-A | reverse complement strand
GCGCGGATGTGCTGGCTCCCCACCTCCTCAAAGCGGGGGGGCCTGCCGTGGCGCTCCCGGAACCAGCGGGCGAAGAGGCCCGCGTCCATGAGGTACTCCTTGGCGGTGCGGGGGGAGCGGCCCTCCTCCATCTCCAGGTACCGGCGGAAGCGGGCGAAGAGCTCGGCGTGGGGGTCAGGCTGGCTCATGGGACCTCCTTCGGGGGGCGGGCCCGGAGTGCCCTCGAGGGCCCCCGCCCCCGCGTTCCCGA
>NZ_BAAHSC010000021.1:0-242 GCF_054655095.1 Thermus sp. FJN-A | reverse complement strand
GTGCTGGCTCCCCACCTCCTCAAAGCGGGGGGGCCTGCCGTGGCGCTCCCGGAACCAGCGGGCGAAGAGGCCCGCGTCCATGAGGTACTCCTTGGCGGTGCGGGGGGAGCGGCCCTCCTCCATCTCCAGGTACCGGCGGAAGCGGGCGAAGAGCTCGGCGTGGGGGTCAGGCTGGCTCATGGGACCTCCTTCGGGGGGCGGGCCCGGAGTGCCCTCGAGGGCCCCCGCCCCCGCTATCCCGA
>NZ_BAAHSC010000020.1:0-471 GCF_054655095.1 Thermus sp. FJN-A | reverse complement strand
TCCCGGAGGGCCACCCGGGGGGAGCGGTTCTGGTAGGCCGCCTGGAGGAGGCGGGCCACCTCGGGCGGGGTGAGGTAGACGGGGAGCCTCCGGGGGAGCTTGGGCCGCTTGACCCCCTCCGTGGGGTCCTTGAGGAGGGGGAGGCCCTCCACCTCGGCCAGGTAGCGGAAGAGCTTCCTTAAGGAGGCCAGGACGCGCCCCGCCCTGTGGGGGCTCACCTCCCGGGAGGCGAGGACGGCGCGGATGTGCTGGCTCCCCACCTCCTCAAAGCGGGGGGGCCTGCCGTGGCGCTCCCGGAACCAGCGGGCGAAGAGGCCCGCGTCCATGAGGTACTCCTTGGCGGTGCGGGGGGAGCGGCCCTCCTCCATCTCCAGGTACCGGCGGAAGCGGGCGAAGAGCTCGGCGTGGGGGTCAGGCTGGCTCATGGGACCTCCTTCGGGGGGCGGGCCCGGAGTGCCCTCGAGGGCCCCC
>NZ_BAAHSC010000019.1:0-242 GCF_054655095.1 Thermus sp. FJN-A | reverse complement strand
CGCTCCTTCCCCCCCTTCCCCTGGACCCGGATGGCGTGGGGGACGCCGTCCTGATAGGTGAGGTCGGCGTAGGTCAGGGCCAGGGCCTCGGAGAGGCGGAGGCCTGTGCCGTAGAGGAAGGCGAGGAGGGCCCAGTCCCGGAGGGCCACCCGGGGGGAGCGGTTCTGGTAGGCCGCCTGGAGGAGGCGGGCCACCTCGGGCGGGGTGAGGTAGACGGGGAGCCTCCGGGGGAGCTTGGGCCG
>NZ_BAAHSC010000018.1:0-250 GCF_054655095.1 Thermus sp. FJN-A | reverse complement strand
GTAGGAGTGGCGGAGCTTATGGGGGGTGATGCGTTGCCAGTCCTTGAGCCCCGCCCGCCTGGCCACCCGCTTCACCATGGCCTCCACCGCCCGGGCGGAGAAGGGCTTTCCCCGGTTGGGCCCCGTGGTGTGGCTCCAGATGTAGGGGCTCGTGGGGTGGCCCTCGAGGTTCCGGTGCCGCAGCCACTGGTGCAGGGCCCGCTGGGCCGTGGGCGAGAGGACCACCATCCGCTCCTTCCCCCCCTTCCCC
>NZ_BAAHSC010000017.1:0-302 GCF_054655095.1 Thermus sp. FJN-A | reverse complement strand
TTCATCCCCTCCCGCAGGGCCACCACGAAGCCCCCCTCCACCGCCAGCCCCTCCTCCCGCAGGGCCAGGGCGTAAGCCCCCACCTGCAGGAGGTGCTCCGGGTAGACCCGGGAGGAGGTCTTCAGGTCCACCACCACGAGCCTGTCCCCAAAGCGGGCCACCAGGTCCACCCGCCCGGCGTAGCGGTGCTCCGGGTGGAAGACCGCCTCCTCGGAGCGCAGGAGCCTGCCCCCGTTCCCGTCCCACCAGTCCGCCAGGCGCCGGGCCATCCCCCGGAGGGGCTCCTCCTCGGGGAGGGGAGG
>NZ_BAAHSC010000016.1:0-239 GCF_054655095.1 Thermus sp. FJN-A | reverse complement strand
TTAGGGTCTCCGGGTGGACGGCCAGGACCAGGGTGGCCACCTCGGCGAAGGCCACCAGCCAGGGGACCACACTGGGGGTGAGGCCCGTGGCGTCGTCCACGACGAGGGTGACGGGGTTCACCCCTTCGGGGCGCTTGAGGGCCTTGAGGAGGCTCCTCGCCTTCTCCTCGTTCCCCGGGTAGCGCCTCTGCCAGGCCTTGAGGTCGGCCTCGAGGTCCCTCCCCCGCCCCCCCCCTTCC
>NZ_BAAHSC010000015.1:0-246 GCF_054655095.1 Thermus sp. FJN-A | reverse complement strand
TTAGGGTCTCCGGGTGGACGGCCAGGACCAGGGTGGCCACCTCGGCGAAGGCCACCAGCCAGGGGACCACACTGGGGGTGAGGCCCGTGGCGTCGTCCACGACGAGGGTGACGGGGTTCACCCCTTCGGGGCGCTTGAGGGCCTTGAGGAGGCTCCTCGCCTTCTCCTCGTTCCCCGGGTAGCGCCTCTGCCAGGCCTTGAGGTCGGCCTCGAGGTCCCTCCCCCGCCCCCCCCCATCCACCGGGA
>NZ_BAAHSC010000014.1:0-251 GCF_054655095.1 Thermus sp. FJN-A | reverse complement strand
CTTCCTTAGGGTCTCCGGGTGGACGGCCAGGACCAGGGTGGCCACCTCGGCGAAGGCCACCAGCCAGGGGACCACACTGGGGGTGAGGCCCGTGGCGTCGTCCACGACGAGGGTGACGGGGTTCACCCCTTCGGGGCGCTTGAGGGCCTTGAGGAGGCTCCTCGCCTTCTCCTCGTTCCCCGGGTAGCGCCTCTGCCAGGCCTTGAGGTCGGCCTCGAGGTCCCTCCCCCCCCCCCCCCCATCCACCCGGA
>NZ_BAAHSC010000013.1:0-238 GCF_054655095.1 Thermus sp. FJN-A | reverse complement strand
CTTCCTTAGGGTCTCCGGGTGGACGGCCAGGACCAGGGTGGCCACCTCGGCGAAGGCCACCAGCCAGGGGACCACACTGGGGGTGAGGCCCGTGGCGTCGTCCACGACGAGGGTGACGGGGTTCACCCCTTCGGGGCGCTTGAGGGCCTTGAGGAGGCTCCTCGCCTTCTCCTCGTTCCCCGGGTAGCGCCTCTGCCAGGCCTTGAGGTCGGCCTCGAGGTCCCTCCCCCGCCCCACC
>NZ_BAAHSC010000012.1:0-239 GCF_054655095.1 Thermus sp. FJN-A | reverse complement strand
CCCCCCTTCCTTAGGGTCTCCGGGTGGACGGCCAGGACCAGGGTGGCCACCTCGGCGAAGGCCACCAGCCAGGGGACCACACTGGGGGTGAGGCCCGTGGCGTCGTCCACGACGAGGGTGACGGGGTTCACCCCTTCGGGGCGCTTGAGGGCCTTGAGGAGGCTCCTCGCCTTCTCCTCGTTCCCCGGGTAGCGCCTCTGCCAGGCCTTGAGGTCGGCCTCGAGGTCCCTCCCCCGCCC
>NZ_BAAHSC010000011.1:0-239 GCF_054655095.1 Thermus sp. FJN-A | reverse complement strand
CCCCCCTTCCTTAGGGTCTCCGGGTGGACGGCCAGGACCAGGGTGGCCACCTCGGCGAAGGCCACCAGCCAGGGGACCACACTGGGGGTGAGGCCCGTGGCGTCGTCCACGACGAGGGTGACGGGGTTCACCCCTTCGGGGCGCTTGAGGGCCTTGAGGAGGCTCCTCGCCTTCTCCTCGTTCCCCGGGTAGCGCCTCTGCCAGGCCTTGAGGTCGGCCTCGAGGTCCCTCCCCCCCCC
>NZ_BAAHSC010000010.1:0-252 GCF_054655095.1 Thermus sp. FJN-A | reverse complement strand
CTTCCTTAGGGTCTCCGGGTGGACGGCCAGGACCAGGGTGGCCACCTCGGCGAAGGCCACCAGCCAGGGGACCACACTGGGGGTGAGGCCCGTGGCGTCGTCCACGACGAGGGTGACGGGGTTCACCCCTTCGGGGCGCTTGAGGGCCTTGAGGAGGCTCCTCGCCTTCTCCTCGTTCCCCGGGTAGCGCCTCTGCCAGGCCTTGAGGTCGGCCTCGAGGTCCCTCCCCCCCCCCACCCCATCCACCCGGAA
>NZ_BAAHSC010000009.1:0-247 GCF_054655095.1 Thermus sp. FJN-A | reverse complement strand
TTAGGGTCTCCGGGTGGACGGCCAGGACCAGGGTGGCCACCTCGGCGAAGGCCACCAGCCAGGGGACCACACTGGGGGTGAGGCCCGTGGCGTCGTCCACGACGAGGGTGACGGGGTTCACCCCTTCGGGGCGCTTGAGGGCCTTGAGGAGGCTCCTCGCCTTCTCCTCGTTCCCCGGGTAGCGCCTCTGCCAGGCCTTGAGGTCGGCCTCGAGGTCCCTCCCCCGCCCCCCCCCGTCCACCGGGAT
>NZ_BAAHSC010000008.1:0-238 GCF_054655095.1 Thermus sp. FJN-A | reverse complement strand
TGTACCCCCCTTCCTTAGGGTCTCCGGGTGGACGGCCAGGACCAGGGTGGCCACCTCGGCGAAGGCCACCAGCCAGGGGACCACACTGGGGGTGAGGCCCGTGGCGTCGTCCACGACGAGGGTGACGGGGTTCACCCCTTCGGGGCGCTTGAGGGCCTTGAGGAGGCTCCTCGCCTTCTCCTCGTTCCCCGGGTAGCGCCTCTGCCAGGCCTTGAGGTCGGCCTCGAGGTCCCTCCCC
>NZ_BAAHSC010000007.1:0-244 GCF_054655095.1 Thermus sp. FJN-A | reverse complement strand
GTGCTGGCTCCCCACCTCCTCAAAGCGGGGGGGCCTGCCGTGGCGCTCCCGGAACCAGCGGGCGAAGAGGCCCGCGTCCATGAGGTACTCCTTGGCGGTGCGGGGGGAGCGGCCCTCCTCCATCTCCAGGTACCGGCGGAAGCGGGCGAAGAGCTCGGCGTGGGGGTCAGGCTGGCTCATGGGACCTCCTTCGGGGGGCGGGCCCGGAGTGCCCTCGAGGGCCCCCGCCCCCGCTGTCCCGAAG
>NZ_BAAHSC010000006.1:0-239 GCF_054655095.1 Thermus sp. FJN-A | reverse complement strand
GGGTAGGGACCTCGAGGCCGACCTCAAGGCCTGGCAGAGGCGCTACCCGGGGAACGAGGAGAAGGCGAGGAGCCTCCTCAAGGCCCTCAAGCGCCCCGAAGGGGTGAACCCCGTCACCCTCGTCGTGGACGACGCCACGGGCCTCACCCCCAGTGTGGTCCCCTGGCTGGTGGCCTTCGCCGAGGTGGCCACCCTGGTCCTGGCCGTCCACCCGGAGACCCTAAGGAAGGGGGGTACAA
>NZ_BAAHSC010000005.1:0-252 GCF_054655095.1 Thermus sp. FJN-A | reverse complement strand
GGTGTATGGGGTGGGGCGGGGTAGGGACCTCGAGGCCGACCTCAAGGCCTGGCAGAGGCGCTACCCGGGGAACGAGGAGAAGGCGAGGAGCCTCCTCAAGGCCCTCAAGCGCCCCGAAGGGGTGAACCCCGTCACCCTCGTCGTGGACGACGCCACGGGCCTCACCCCCAGTGTGGTCCCCTGGCTGGTGGCCTTCGCCGAGGTGGCCACCCTGGTCCTGGCCGTCCACCCGGAGACCCTAAGGAAGGGGGG
>NZ_BAAHSC010000004.1:0-249 GCF_054655095.1 Thermus sp. FJN-A | reverse complement strand
GTATGGGGTGGGGGGGGGTAGGGACCTCGAGGCCGACCTCAAGGCCTGGCAGAGGCGCTACCCGGGGAACGAGGAGAAGGCGAGGAGCCTCCTCAAGGCCCTCAAGCGCCCCGAAGGGGTGAACCCCGTCACCCTCGTCGTGGACGACGCCACGGGCCTCACCCCCAGTGTGGTCCCCTGGCTGGTGGCCTTCGCCGAGGTGGCCACCCTGGTCCTGGCCGTCCACCCGGAGACCCTAAGGAAGGGGGG
>NZ_BAAHSC010000003.1:0-236 GCF_054655095.1 Thermus sp. FJN-A | reverse complement strand
GGGGGGGGGGGGGGGGGGGGGGGGGGGGGGGGGGGGGGGGGGGGGGGGGGGGGGGGGGGGGGGGGGGGGGGGGGGGGGGGGGGGGGGGGGGGGGGGGGGGGGGGGGGGGGGGGGGGGGGGGGGGGGGGGGGGGGGGGGGGGGGGGGGGGGGGGGGGGGGGGGGGGGGGGGGGGGGGGGGGGGGGGGGGGGGGGGGGGGGGGGGGGGGGGGGGGGGGGGGGGGGGGGGGGGGGGGGG
>NZ_BAAHSC010000002.1:0-240 GCF_054655095.1 Thermus sp. FJN-A | reverse complement strand
GGCCGTTCCCCCTTGAAGTGGGCCTCCGCCCAGGCGTGGAGGTCGGTGCCCCGCCCCGCGGCGCTCCGGGCGGCCCTGTGGTGGGCCTCGGCGGCCTCCTTCAGGATGCGGTCCACCTCTTTCTCCGTGAGGACCAGCCCCGGGACCAGGTTTTCCTGGAGGTACTCCACCACCTGGCGCACGGCCCAGTCCTGAAGGTTCTTGTTCAGGCGCCCCGTGACCTCCGTGACCGAGGGGACC
>NZ_BAAHSC010000001.1:0-242 GCF_054655095.1 Thermus sp. FJN-A | reverse complement strand
CGGGGGGGGGGGGGGGCGGGACCTCGAGGCCGACCTCAAGGCCTGGCAGAGGCGCTACCCGGGGAACGAGGAGAAGGCGAGGAGCCTCCTCAAGGCCCTCAAGCGCCCCGAAGGGGTGAACCCCGTCACCCTCGTCGTGGACGACGCCACGGGCCTCACCCCCAGTGTGGTCCCCTGGCTGGTGGCCTTCGCCGAGGTGGCCACCCTGGTCCTGGCCGTCCACCCGGAGACCCTAAGGAAGG